>JAMORK010000039.1 GCA_027063645.1 Sulfurimonas sp. | reverse complement strand
TTTACATCTTTACTTTTAGCTATAACATTAATGTCACTGATTCTTTCAGAAAAAAAGTTTTGAATTTGTTCACTCTTTGAATCTCTAGCAGATGTTAAACCATCATAGCTTTTTTTTATAAGAGCATCTTTACTTTCACTTACTGATGTTAAAGTGAGAATTACAGTTAAAGTAATTAGTGAAATAATTACCAATGCCAATATTTGTGTTTTAATAGATATGTTTTTCATAATAACCCCTAAAATGATTTTGTATTATACTATTTTATTTTGTGTTATATTAAGGTGTCAAATAAATTATCCCAAAGATCACTTTTATAGTAGAGATATGTGTATTTTCTACAATGATTAAAGCCCTAACTTTTTAATCTCAACAGCGATATTGTCTTTAAATATCTCTCTCACTTCTTCTTGTTCAATCAGATTAAACTTTTTATCTTGAGTAAATGAGTCAACTATGGATGCATCACAATACTCCCCAACCTCTTCACAGATCTCTTTCATATCTTTATCGTAATGGTTTCCACTTACAAGAAGCATAGGAACTATTTGTACTTTAGCAGACTTGTCTCCACCTGTAAGTTTTAAGATGTCGCGTTTAATAGCATCTTTGATAGCAAAGAAAGGAAATTCACCCTCAAGTGAACAGGTGATATTTTTCTCGTTGATAAGTTTTAAAAAGTTCGCTGTGTAGTTCACTGCTTCAAGACCGCCAAGATTTAGTACAGGAACGCCATGGATGATGTAAAGGTTTATTATCTCAGGATTTGCTTCACGAATCTTAGAGTCTAAAAAGTTAAGATAGTTAGATGTCTCTTTTGTTTTGTGTAGCAGTGGGTTTGTGTAGCGGATGTTTGCAAGAGAGAAGTTTTTAAACCCTTTAACCATACGAGTGAGTACTTCGTGCTCATCTGTTGGGAATATATTAACACTCACAACGATGTAATGTTTATACCCTTCCATATCAACATCTGCCATCACTTGGGGAAGATTTTTATATACCTCCCCCTTTTTTGCAAGCTCTTTGATAACCATCTTGGAACTAAATGCAGTAAATACAGGAGTATCAGGAAAACTTTTTTGTATAAACTTTTCAAACTCTAAATATTTCTCCTGTTCTATCACTGAACCAAAACATGAGAGAATTATTGCCGTGCCTTTGTTATAATGTCTGTATCGTTTCATAAAATATCCATAAATTTTAAATTATGACATTATAGGCATTTAACTTGAAAAAAGCATTACTTATCTCTGCAATAGCATCTAACCAAGGAAAAACTCTTTTGAGTATGGCACTTTTACATCACTACAAAAAAAGTGTACGTCCCTATAAGTGTGGTCCCGATTTCATAGACCCACAGTTTCATGAAAAAATTGCTCAAACACCATCAGTCAACCTTGATGGGTATATGATGAATGAAGATCAAGTGAAGTGGGTCTATGCACACTATTTTGATAAAGATGTCGCTGTCATTGAGGGTGTGATGGGGTATTATGATGGGATGGATAAAGAGAGTAGTGCTTATGATATTGCCAAAACTATTCAAGTTCCCTCTGTGCTTATTCTCGATGCAGGGGGGAGTTATATCACCATCAGTGCGATCTTAAAAGGGATGTGTGAATTTCGCTTAGATAATACGATCCAAGCAGTAGTACTGAACAAGGTCTCCTCACAGATGCATTATGAGCTTGTGAAAAAACATATAGAAAAAGAGCTTCCTGATATTAAGGTGTGTGGTTGGATTCAAAAGGGGCTTAAAACTCTCTCATCAACTCACCTAGGGCTGAATTTAAAAGAGTTAGATGATGGGCTTATAGAAGAGGTGACACAAGATGTTTTAGAACATATTGATTTAGAAGTGTTAGAGTCTGTTATGGATGTGAGTGTTAGAAGTGTGAGTGAATACCCTTTTGTAAAACAGGAAAAACAAGAAAAAAATTGTGTACTTGTAAAAGATAAAAACTTCTCCTTTGTTTATTATGATAATTTAAAATATTTAGAAGAACGCTATAAAAAAGTCATTATTATAGATAGTACAAAAAATGAACCTATACCAGAAGAAGCTGACCTAGTCATACTCCCTGGGGGATATGTTGAGACGAGTGAGTCTTATGCACGAGTGAAAGACTCCTCTGTGTTTAGAGAGAGTTTGATAACACATGCAAAAGAGAAAGAGGTTTATGCTGAGTGTGCAGGGCTTATCTATCTTGGTGAGTCTTGTGATGAGAAAAAGATGAGTGGGATACTCCCCATAAAATTTAAACTTACAAACAAACGTGAGCGTTTGGGTTATTATAAATGTGAGTTACAAAAGAGAGAGATAAGAGGACATGCCTTTCACTATTCTCATATTATAAGTGCACCAGAGACAGATGTAAAACTCTATAAGTTAAGTAAGAAGAATGCTAAAGATGGGGGATATAAACAAAACAAAGTTTTTGGAACTTATCTCCATACAATGTGGCGAACAGAAGAACTGTTTTAACAAAAAAGCCAGTAGTCCCTCGGTTTTCTTCGTGCTTGTTGTTCTGTTAATTCTATCTTAGAATGGGAATGCTTTTTATACTCTTTTATAAGAGGATCAAGTTCTGTATCTGGCCCAAATATATCAATATATTTATAGATATCTTTTTGAGCAGATGTATACTCTTCTTGCTGTAAAAAATAGAGTATTTTTCTTTGATATGCAAGACGAAGAAGGTCTCCTATTCTATCGCTTCTTGATGTGACTTGTCGAAGCTCTTTTAGTAGTGCTTCAACACTATCGAGTTGCCCTTTGAGAGCATGTTTTTCACATTTGTTTATAAGGTGGTTCCATTCTTCTTCTAGGTATTCTCCTAAGTTTATATGTTTTAAAAAATCATTTGTATCAAGAAGTTGGTAGCATTTTCTTATCTCATCATTATTGTACAGTGAGTAGAGTTTTTTCACGTCATCGCACTGTTCTTGGAGTGTGTATGCAATACTTTCATATTTAGGATTCTCTTCGAGTCTATCTATGAGTACTTGAGCTAAGTGTGTATTTCCAATTTTAATAAGATTTTGAGCCTCTAAAATACTATTTTCTATCTCTTTATTTAGCGATTTATAGTGATGCAGAGAGGTAAATGTTTGGTTCTCTTTGGCTAAGTTTGTAATCTCTTGAAACTTTTTATTTTCAATGGCTCGTAAAAATCCAATAAACTCTTTGTTCTTATATAAAATAAACTGAATAAGTGTTCTTTTAGAAGAGACTAGCATATAGTCATTTAAAAGGACTCTTGCAGATTCTCTATTTTTTAGTTGTATCTCTTTTTCAGCTTTTAGAAACTGTTCATGCCAACGCTTTTCCATACTTTCATATTCACGAGTATATTTCAGTGCTGGGTATTTGTTGCACATAGAGTAGGCAATATTGAGTTTTTGCTCATGAAACATAAGTTGAAATTTTTTATAATGTTTAAAAGCGGTAAATATTAGGTCTATCTCATCTTTTTTAGCAGGAATGGTACGAAGATTATATACAAGCTCTTTTGCACGGTGCTGATCCCCTTGTAGCATAAGATGAATAGTCTGTTCAATTATCTCTTCATACTTGGTTTCTAACTCTTGCTCCTCTTTAGAATTACGTAACATAGGTGCTTTAAGAAGAAGTTTATATGCTTGGTAGAGTTTGTTTGAATCTATAAGGCTTCGAAGTTTTTCAAGATGTAAAAGTTCTATATTTTGTACACTACTGTCTTGAAGCACTACAAGAATTGATTTATCATCTTTTTTTATAAGGTGTTTTATTTTTCCTTCAAGTTCTAAATATTTGTTATCAACTACTTTGAGTGTTTTTATATTTATAAGGGAGATAAAGTTTTTGTCTGAAGCTACAAGTATATACTCTCTATTTGGCATGGGAATAATGTGCTTTATATTTACAAAGGGTACATTAAGACGTCGTATTTGCTTTGGTCTGTTAAGGTCAATTACCTCTAGCACACCATCAATGTCCCCACTAATGAGTTTATTTTTATCAAGAAAGCAAAGTGTTTGGATCTTGACTCGAGAACGGGAGATAAGCACTTTTTTATCTCTTGCATGAAGGTGTGTAACAAAGATAGTACCACCGTAGCCACTACAAGCAATAGTCTCTTTAAAAGAGGCAATAGCACTGACAAAATTATCTTTTATTTTTTGGGGCTTCTCATCTGGTAAATGATGTGGGAAAGAGCATAGTCTTGAGATTTGTGTATTGCTATTATATCGGTATTGTAAAATTCTCCCTTCGTTCGTACCTACTAAAAGATAGTTTGAAGAGTAATCAAAGTGAACGACATCTATTCTTTCATCAGGAATTTCGATTTTTTTAATGATCTTTTGAGTCTCTAAGAGCATTATTGAGATAATATTTTTGTTAATAAATGCAACAAGTTTACCATTAGGACTAAAAGTTGTCATCGAATTTTTATTGAGTTCTTCTGGTAGAAAATTTGTAAACACACTATAGTCATCTTTATCTATAATTCGAATACCACTGTTTGTTGTAGAGTAAATAATAGTATCGTTCTCTAAAACTTTTAAATCTATAATAGATGAATGCGCTTTAAAACAGTGTGTTATTTTTGGCAAGTCATACCTTCAGTATTATTTGTATATATTCCAGATTATATCAACTATGCTATGAAAAATTTATTAAAAAACACAATACAGAAGAAGTGTAAACTTTTAAAAGTAGTTCCCTTTAATGACAAAACCTAAATACCCCGTGGTATTTTCTCTACAAGAACGCCAATGCATCCAAACTCCATAGGGATGAGTCTTATTGAACTTGTCTCTGTAGATGGAAACCGTTTCGCAACTTAAAGAGATGGATGTAGAGATCTTTAATAAAGAGTTTGAGTTATAAAATTTTATATAGTTTTATAGTCAACACTCTTATGGAGCATCTTTTGCTCCTCCCATCCTAAAGTTTTTAGCTCACTCTCTTTGTAAAATTCATCGACATAGCCAACACATAAGTAGGCTATAAGTTGTGTTTTTGGAGCAACTTCTAAGGTTTGGAGTACTCTCTTTTCATCTAAGATACTTACCCAACCAATACCGATGTTTAAGGCTCTTGCCATAAGCCACATATTTTGCACAGCACACACTACACTGTATTCTCCCATCTTTTTCATACTTGTCATACCTAGAACAGACTCCTCTTTTGGTTCATATAAAACAGCTATATTTAAGGGTGCTTCTTTAATCCCTTCGAGTTTGAGGGAGTTATAAAGTGGTTTTTCTTGAAAAATCTTTTTAGCTATTTCATTTTGGGAGTGAAAGTTTTGAGCAATGGTGTTTTTTATATTTTCATCTTCAATAATAATGAACTTCCAGGGTTGTGAATAGCCAACAGAGGGAGCAGATATGCCTGCTTCTAAAATCATTTGAAGCTTCTCTTTTTCTATTTCTTGAGGAAGAAATCTATTGCCGCGAACATCGCGTCTTGCTTTGATAATTTTTAAGAGTTTGGCTGCATCTTCATCTGTAAAGTTCATGTGAAACTATAGTATATCTGCTGAGGGTTTGGCTAAATAAAACCCTTGAGCTTCATCAATATGGAGTGCTTTTACAGTTTCTAAAACCTCTTTAGAATGTACAAACTCAGCAACTGTTGTTATCCCTAACTCTTTAGCTAGGAGAGTAATGGATTGAGTGATTTTATAGCTTGTCTTAGAGGTATCTATATCTTTGATGAGGGATCCATCAATTTTAAGTATATCTATGGGGAGTAGTTTAAAGATGGAGTAGTTAGAGTAACCACTACCAAAATCATCAATGGCAATTTTTACTCCATACTCTTTTATCTGTAGCAATCTGCTCTGAATAATAGTTATCTCTTCAATGAGTTCATATTCAAGTAGTTCAATGATAAGCCAAGAGGAGAGCTCTTTGTGTGCATCGAGTTCTGTTATAATAAGGTTAAATATTTTGTTATCAAGAATATCTGAGAAGTTAAGATTTGTGCTTATTTGAATTTTCTTCTCTTTTATCTGTAAGAATACACTCTCTAATACACATTTAGTAAGATCATTATAAATATTTGTGTACATGATGCTTTCTAAAAATTTTATTGGAGGTGTGATTGAACCATCTTTTTCCCGCATTCGAACAAGTGCTTCATATTTGATAATAGTAGAACTTTTTATATTGTAAATCGCTTGAAAAAAGCAGATAATTCTATTATCCTCAAGAGCAGATTTTACATCATTAATAGATTTAAGTTCACCTTTGCCAAATTCAGTTGTATCATCTACTTTATTAGAAATCACCTGATTTCTACCTTCTCTTTTTGCTCTATAGAGCATCTCATCTGCATATTTTATAGCAAGAGAAACACTTTTAAAGTGTTCAGGTTGGCAAGAGATACCGATAGAAACTGTTATTTGTAACTCTTTATCTTCATAATGAAAGAGAGATGTTTCTATTTTTTTACGAATTCTCTGTCCTATGGTATATGCAAGATTAGAAACAATGGGCGATTTTTTAATAAAAATTAAAAACTCTTCTCCTCCAAATCGAATCAGAATGTCATCATCTCTAATCTCATTTTGTATAATTTTAGCTGTACCTGCAAGAATAGAATCTCCTGCTTTATGTCCATAGTTGTCATTTACTTGTTTGAAGTGGTCAATATCAAGCATCATAATTTGGTATTTTGTTATATTGATATTGTTGAGAAGGTCGCGAAGGTAGTTTCTATTGTAAGCCTGTGTGAGAGGATCTGTGATACTCTCTTTTTTAATCTTTACACTTCTGATACTTTGATAAATTAAGATAACGATAAGCAGACCAATAGCTATAAAAATATAGATAAATATTTTGTTAAGAGGTTTTATAGCATTAGAGATACTCTGTGGGAGTTGTGTAGAGAAGTCAATGGCAATAATGGCAACGGTTTTATCATTTAAAACTACGGGTTTAAGGTATGTTATCCATAAATTGTCTAGCTCTTTTTGGTTAATAATAAGAGGAACTTTCGTATCATAGACACTACTCCATAATTTTTTATCTACAGAGAGTCTTTGGTTAAAGCGAGCTTTATCCTCTTTGCTTCCATCAAGAAGATATCTGTAGTTTCCATTGGAGTCTCTGTAGAGTACAAAGATATATTTAAAAGTATCGTTGATAATAATAGAGAGGGCATTTTCCATCTTTTTTTGGAGTGCTGGGTGCTCTTTTAGCTCTTTATAGGGGTCTTCTTTTATTGTAGTTTTCATATTATTGTTAATGTTTTCTGCGAAACTTTTTGCTTCTTTTATAAAAATATTTTCTACATTTTCATTAAGTGTTTGCTGAATTTTTGCTGTGGAAAAGAAGAGGTAGGTGATAGCTAAAACAATAGAGAAAAAGATAAAAGAGTAGAGTTGTTTTAGACTCTTCACAGTTCATCCTCTATGTACTCTTGCATAGATTCAGGGAGTGTAATATTGTGCTTTTTAAGATTTTTTCTTAAAAAAAGTATATTGGGTCTCCCTTTTTGCCAGAAAAATCCACCTATTATGCTCTCTTTTTCAGCTTCTAAAAGTTTGATATTTGTGGCAAATTTAATTCCCTTTGTTTTTATATTCTTTTTCTTGCTAAGGAGAAGAAAATCAGCATTTTCTGGATTTTCAACACACTTTACACCTTTAATTAAACGAAAAACATTTTGGAGGGATTTCGAATCACTCCAAACTTTTATCTCTGTTTTTTGCGGAAGAAGTGTATGAATGATAAGCCCATAAATCTTCTGTTCTGTTTTTATATCAGAAGCAAAGAGCAGTGGGACTAAGAGAAGGAGTAAAATGGTTTTTTTCAAAATAGATATTCCATGTTAAACCAAATTTTTTGCTCAGTTACCGGTATTTCAAAATCTAAACTTCTATATATCTGTTTGTATCCACTGTTAAAGATGTTTTCACCACGTAAACCAAGAGAGAGATCTTTTGAGTAGTGGTATTTTAGAGCTGCAGTATAGTCAAAAGATGCACCCAAAGAGATACCAAGGTAGTCATAAGCACTTTTATATGTAAATTCATTATAAATATCAAACTGCTTATATTTAGAGAAGAGTTGTAGGAGTCCTCCATATTTTGGACTTACAACAGTATTGTTACTATTTTTTCCAGTAAATAGACCTAGAGAGAGCTTATTGTCTAAGTCAAAGAGGTATGTATATTGCAATTCATATCGTGTATAGGTATTACTCTTTGAAGAGTTTGTGTAACCATAAGAGAGAGTACGATCATAAATGATTAGGTCTTTTGTATAATTTTTTGCGATAATAAATTTAAGATCATGTCTGTTTGTTGTATATTTAAAAGAAAGTACCCCTACATTCGTATGAATATTATCTAAGTTTGGATTTGTTTTGTAGGGGATGTTATCTGGATTATAGAGTTGATAAAGTGCTGTTGGTACATAGGTAGTTGTTGCAAAAGCTTTTATCTGAAAATTGTCTATATTTTTAATAAGACCAAGTTTTGCTGAGAGTTCACTGTTTGATGGGATCACTTTTGAGTAGTAAAATAGATCCTCTTTGAGAGAGGCAATGAGTCTTGTTGTTGCATCGTAGTTATAAACATATTCAGCATACAGAGAGTAAAGGTTGAGTGCATTTGAAAAATTGTTTTGATAGCTGTAATTCTGTAAATCATCGTTAAAACTTCCATGTTCCGTAAATTTTTTATGCTTATAAAAAGAACCAAGAAATAAAGAATGCTTTTCAAATTTCATCTTTTTTTCTAAAACTAGCGAGAGAATTTCATCATCAAATGTAATATTATAGTTATTGATTATGGGTGCATTAGCAATACGGATATCATTTGGATCAATATAGCTACGTTCATAAGAGAGATTATCATAAGAGAGTTGTAATTTTACGTCATTTTCAAATTTTTTACTAAGGTGTAAATAGTGATGTTGTGCATCTAAATCACCACCTGTAGGTGTTCTGTGTATTCCTATACCTAAAAAACTATCACTTTTTTTGTAATAGCTTCCGAGCTCGAGAATCCATTTTTCATACTGTAGATTTGCATAAATATTGTGTCCTGAATGGTCACTTTTAAGGTCATAGTTCTCTCCTAGATAGCTATTTTGATAAACTTCTCGTTTAATGTTGTTTGCATTTGCATAGACAAAGTATGAGAGTTTATCGAGAGTGGATGCTACATAGGTGTCGAGGTTTGAACTTCCTTTATTGTCTCCATAAAGACGTACTTTTCCACCCTCCTCATGTTGCACTGTTTTTGTGTAAAGCTTTATAATGAGGGAGCTTGCTTCATTACCAAACTCTATGGATGCAGCACCCTTGTACACTTCTATATGGTCAATATACTCTATAGGTAATTCACCCCATATTAATGCAGCACTTCCAAAAGAGCTTGAGCTCATATCATGATCGTTTATATAGAGTCGCATAGCTGAGAGTTGTATATTTGATGTTGTAGGTTTTTGAAGAGATACAAGATTGTTCGTTGTGCGTGTAAAGTGAAAACCAGGAATAATTTTGAAAATATCTTCAAGTGTCTTCGCCTGCATCACCTCCAAATCATGCCTAGTATAGATATCAATGATTCCCGCTTCCTCTTTTTTTGTGATTTTTGAGAGTTCAGATTCATGTTTATATGAGTTCAAAAGAGAGGATAATTCTTCGTTTGCTATTAAAGAGCTTAAGAAAATTAAAATTGATAAGAAAAACCTCATGATAAACCTTTAGTAGATTAATTAGAGAATTCTAATATATTTTTAATAAAAAGTGGTTGATCTTTATAAAAAGTTTCTGTTTTAAATAATAGGATATAATCCCATTATGAATTTTGAACTACAAGAACCACCACTAAATATAGGCGACGCAATCAGTGTCAAGTCTTTTGAGATGATCCATGCAGAGGCTGTGGAGTATGAGGGCTTTGATAAATTTGATGAGAATGAGAGAGCTTTAGTTGAGCGACTCATCCATACTACAACATGTTTTGAGCAGGTGATAGACAACATCTACTTCTCACCAAATGCGATGCTCAAACTCAAAAATTTACTAGAGCGAAAAGCAAAACTCATTGTTGATACCAACATGATACGCTCAGGTCTCAGTAAATTTTACTTAGATAAGTATGAAAACGAAGTTATCTGTTATGTGAATGAGCCAGAAGTGTTTGAGATGGCAAAAAAGAACGAGACAACTCGTAGTTATGCAGCAGTTGAGTTAGCCATTGAGAAGTTTCAAGATGAACCGATGGTACTTGCTTGTGGAAATGCTCCTACATATATCTATGCCGCGATAAATACACTTATAAGATTAAATATTAACCTAGAGAATGTCATACTTTTACTTTTCCCTGTTGGCTTTGTCAATGTTGTAGAGTCTAAAGAGTATGGTCGTGATTTTATGGAACATTTTAACTGTGAAGGTATCATCTTGGAGGGTCGTTATGGTGCTTCAACGATGGTAGTGGCTTCACTCCATGCAGCCTACAGACTCATAAAAGACTACGACACGGAGTTTGGAAAGTATAATGGCAAGTAGTCTTACAAACTCTCATAGCTCATCACAGTATGGAAGTAACCCCGTAAAAGAGGGTGAAGTGAGAGTCAATGAGATGGGGAGTGAGATTGTTGAGGGCTACACTTGTAAACCAAAAGATTATGACCCCGAGCGCCCCATTATGCACTATAAAACGCTACTTCTTCTTTGTGATGATGAGCGCTGTGGAAAGGCTGGGAAAGATGACAGAGCCACACACCTCAGAGAGATACTCAAAGAGATGGGGCTTAACAAGGGTGAAAAACGTATAAAAGTGAGTCGTACAGGCTGTTATGGAGCTTGTAGGTTTCGTCAAGTATGTCAAGTAACTGAGAACACTCAAGCCAATGGAAATGCGAAAAACAATGCACTTTGGCTTCGTAATACTCATAAATTTAAAGATGAAGAGTGGCGAGAGATATTTACAATGCTAAGTGAAGACAAGGTTCTTGTAGAAGAGCTTGATAGCGAAGTATTTATACCTATGAAGGTTTATAATTAAGTAACTCTTATGGCAGAAAAACTTCGCTCAGGCTACACAACAGGAACCCATGCAACGGCAGTTTTAGTCGCTTGTTTAGTTGAGCAGTTTGAACACAATGTGTTAGATACTCTTGAGGTGCTTTTACCAAAAGAGAAAGTTGCAACTATAGAAGTTACACAAGAGAAAACTTTAGAATTTAGTACCACAAAAGGTGACAATGATGATATTGATGTTACTAAGGGTGCAAAAATTTTCTGTAACCTACAAAAAGAGATGCCTCAAAATCTTCGAGAACAAACCCCAACAATTTTACAATTAAACAAAAGTACACTTTATATTTGGGCAGGAGAGGGAGTGGGTGTTGTCACAAAAAAAGGCTTGAAAATAACTCCAAATCATCCAGCTATTAACCCAACTCCACTAGAGATGATGCAAGAGAACTCTTTGAGTATTGTTGGAGATGCTCAGGATGAATTTCATGCTATCTTTCGAGTAGAAAATGGTGAGAAAATCGCAAAAGAGACAGCAAACGCGAAGGTGGGAGTTCTTGGTGGCATTAGCATACTTGGAACTCGTGGAATTGTAAAACCAGTCTCTACTTCTGCCTATATAGACTCGATAGAAACAGAGATAGATGTAGCAGCAGCCTTTGATGAAAGTGTAGTGGTTTTTACCCTTGGAAACACAGCTCTTGACTATGCAAAAGAGCATTATGATGAGACAAGCATAGTGGAGATTGGGAACTTTGTCTATGATGCAAGTGCAAGACTACAAAAACACAACTTTAAAAAGCTGGTTTTTATCACAAGTGTAGCAAAGATGACAAAGCTTGCACAGGGTTTTAAAAATACACACAATAAGTTTGGAACTATAGATTTTGATGAGGTACAAGAGTGGATAAATTCTGAGTTGGCGTTTAAGTTAGCTGATGAGGAGTTTGTAACACTCAAAGGGGTACTACAGAGTTTAGATCAGGAGTACCATGAGCCATTTTTAAAACTTGTTACATATAAGAGTGCTCAGGTTTTGAAGCAGTGGCTTATAGAATTAGGGGTAGGGGTGCGAAGCATAGAGCTTATCACCCTCCCAAATAAGATAAAAGAGGAGTTGCAATGGTAACAATAGCCGGAAGTGGGATGGGCCCTTATAATTTTGACAATCTACACTTGGATTTTAGTCAATTCGATATGATATTTTGCGATAAAAACTATGAAACTACGCTGCCAAATGTAGTAAAGGGTGGTTTTAAAGTTGTCAAAGAGGCGATACTTGAGAACTTAGATAAAGAGATACTCTACATAGTGAGTGGTTCACCCACTTTTTTTTCCGGTGCACTTCTTATCTTAAATGTACTCAAACGCGAGGGTATTGATTTTAAGATTATTGACAACACCTCTAGTCTTAGTACAATGCTCTCTCATGAGGGTGTGAGTTTGGTGAAAACTGGCATTGTGACTCTCCATGGAAAAAGTGTTGTGGACTTAGAGAATTTTTTAACAAAAGAGTACACCTTTGTTATTTGTGATGATGAAACTCCAAAAATTTTAAGCAATATTATGGGACATTTAGATGCAGAAGATGTGAGTATAACGTTAGGGGAACAGTTTGGTTATAAGAGTGAGAAATTCTCAACTGTAACAGTTGAAGATATGCTTCAAAATCCACCAAAGATGCCCTATTCGCTACTTATAAAATGCAACTATACTCCACTTCCAAATATCTCAAGTGAAGACTCTATAGAGCATGAGAACGGGATGATTACTAAAAGCTATAAACGCCACATAAGCCTACAAAACTTAGAACTTCAGCCAAATATGCTGCTTTGGGATGTAGGTGCTGGAAGTGGAAGTGTGAGCATTGATGGCTATAAACGCTACAAGATACGAAGCATCCTTTTTGAGAAAAACCTCAAACGCTCTGCGATGATAAAAAACTCTCTTAAAAAGCATAAAATTATAGATGCAAAACTTTATGAGGGTGAGGCGAGTGAACTTTACAAGCAAGAGCAAAGTACTCCTGAGAGAATCTTTGTTGGTGGAGGTGGAGATAAAGTGATAAGTGAGTTAGATTACCTTTATGAAAGACTTGCAGATGATGGTATTATGGTGGCTAACTTTGTTACTTTGCAGCACCTTACTACGGCGATAAATACACTGAAAAAAGCAGGTATTGCCTTTGATATCAAGAGTGTGAGTTTAACCACTTATAAGATGAGTCTTCTTATGCCAGAACCAGAGCGTGTAATGCATCAGATAGTTGTGAAAAAGACTAAAACTCCAGACTAAAAGAGCTCCCTTTTTCACTTGATGTGACACTTATTTTTATGTTCATCGCTTCGCAGAGACGCTTGACGATATCGAGCCCTAAGCCTGAGCTGTTTTGCCCACTGTAGTCTCTGTTGAAGATCTTTTGAGGCTCTTCAATACCCACTCCACTATCTTCTATGATTAACACTTTGCCTTTGGTATAGATCTTTACATAGCCATCTTTTTTATTGTATCGACAGGCATTTGAGATGAGGTTATGTAAGATCTGTTTGAGGGCATTTTCATTGGCTCGCATCTCAAAGGCACTACAATGGATCTCAAAAGAGATAGAGGGGTAGTTTGGTTGATGCAGCTCAATCACATCTTGGACAATAGCACAGATATTGAGCTTAGTTATCTGAAAAGTTTTTTCCTCTAAGAGTGTTGTTAAACTACTATGAAGTTCAGAGATACTCTCAACACTTTTACTCAGTCTCACAAAGGCCTTACTCTTTTGAAAATCTTTTTGTTTTTCAATGATTTTCATATTGAGTTTCATGGCAGTTACTGGGGTATTAAGATCGTGTATAAGATCTTTGGCAAATTTATCTAAGGTCTCAATACTTTTGTTGAGAGGTTTTAACGCACTTTTTGCAAGTAAGTAACTTATGAGTGCAAAGATAAAAAGGAGTAGAGTTTGGATAAGAATGATTTGTGTTTTTAGCTCAGAGAGCTTTTTTTCATATGGTTTTTTTGATTTAAAAACTTGTAGGTACTTCTTAGAGTCTCTTGTTGGAATGTACTTTGTAAATTGATCCCCATCAGCACTAAAGTTACTGATACTTATATGTTTATCTCTTAGGGTGTAGGTGTGGTGAAAGTCTTTAGAGAATTTTTTTAAACCTTCACCCATTTTGATATAACGAGCATACTCTATAAGGGAGAAGTGCTCCCCTTTTGTCAGTTGTTGTTTCATCTGCTCAAAATAGAAAAAACCTGCTACTAAAATAAGCAGAGCAATACTGATAAAATAGGTAAGAAAAAACTTTAAAAAAGCACTTTTTTCATGATGAGCTAAGGCGATAACCAACTCCTTTTATAGTAGTGATGGGAAGAGAGAACTTTCTGAGTTTATTGATATGAACTCGAAGAGAACCATCACTCATCTCTTTATCATAAGAGAGTTCATCTAAGAGGTACTCCCTAGAGAGTGTTTTATCTATGTTTTTAAAAAATAATTGTGTTAGTTTAAGTTCATAAGGGGAGAGTGCTATATATACTCCTTTGCAGTAGAGCTCATTGCTCTCTATCATAAAAGAAAAATCTTGTACTTTTATCTCATCTGCATAGGAGTTGTACTGTTTTTTCAGTAGTGCATGGATGCGGATAAGAAGCTCATCAAAGTCAAAAGGTTTTTTAATGTAGTCATCAGCACCCACATCAAAACCTTTTGCAAGAGAAGCAACATCCCCAAGAGCAGTAAGAAAGATAGCTGGCGTTTTATCTCCACTCTCTCTTAAACTTTTTAGTAGTTCAAACCCATTGAACTGAGGAACATTTACATCAAGTAGAAAAAGATTGTATTTGTTTTCAAATGTAGTATCAAGTGCTTCCTCCCCATTTCTGACATGGGTAATGTTAAAATCTTCTGTTTCAAGAAGTTCTATAAGCGATTCTGCGAGGAGTTCATCATCTTCTAAGAGTAATATTTGTTTCATACATAATTATAACACAAGCAGACCCATTGAGATGTTGACAATGTATCTTTTTAGATATATAATCTCGCCAATATAGCCCAAAATCAAGAGGTGTCATCAATGCAGTTTCATGAGTTCCAACTTTCACACGATATACAAAAGGCAGTGAAAGAAAAATCTTACTCTGATGCAACAAAGATACAAGAAAAAGTGATCCCTCTCATACTACAAAAAAAAGAGATAGTGGTCCAAGCTCAAACGGGAAGTGGAAAAAGCGCAAGTTTTATCTTGCCACTTTTAGAGTTATGGCATAAAGAACGCGACAATGCAAAAAAAGGGAAGATAAAAATCTTAGTTTTAACTCCAACCCGAGAGTTAGCCTTGCAACTCTCAGACCTCTTTGAAGAGTTTGGGATACATCTTTCTAAAAAGCCTCAAGTGGTCTCTCTTATTGGAGGTGAGGGGATAGGGCAACAGCTCTTTGAGGTTCAGCAAGGGTGTGATATCTTAGTGGCAACTACAGGTCGTTTTTTGGATGTTTTAAAGAAAAAACAGATGAACCTAAGTCACCTCAAATATCTTGTCTTAGATGAGGCAGACAAGATGTTAAACCTTGATTTTATGGAAGAATTAGACTTAGTTTTAGATGCTCTTCCAAAAGATCGACATAATTTTCTCTTCTCAGCAACTTATCCCCAAAAGATGTTAGAGCTAGTCTCTAAAGTGATGAATAATCCAGAAGAGATTAAACTCCAAGAGAGAAGTGTTGTAGAGAAGATTGATCAAAGGGTGATACTTGTAGAAGATATACAAAGAGCCCCACTGTTACGACATCTTCTTAAAGAAAACAAATGGGAGCTTGTTTTGGTGTTTATGGCAAACAAAAGAGCTACAGATAATATTGCCAAAAAGTTTAGAAAGTATGGATTTGAAGCAGCCTCTTTTAATGGGGACTTGGACCAAGAGATGAGAAATATCACACTTGAAGCTTTTAAACAAAAAAAGGTCAATATCCTTTTTGCAACAGATATCGCTGCTCGTGGATTAGACATCGAGGAGATTGATTGTATAGTAAACTATGATCTGCCACGTTCTCCAACTGACTATATTCATAGAATAGGGCGAACAGCAAGAGCTGGTAAGTCAGGTGTCGCTATATCATTCATAGATTTTACAACACAAGATCACTTTAAGCTCATAGAAAAACGAGCAGGTATCCAACTTCAAAGAGAGTCCATAAAAGGGTTTGAAATCAAAGGAGAAGCACCAAAAAAAGTAAAAGGTTCTGCTCCTGTGAAGGGAAAGAAAAAGAGTAAAAAAGATAAACTTCGTGAGAAGCAAGCACAAGAAAAGTCAGGAGAGTAAAATGGTAAAATTTGTAGGAGCTGGCCCTGGTGACCCAGAACTAATCACAGTAAAAGGGATGAAAGCACTTCAGGAGGCTGATGTTGTTCTTTATACGGGAAGTTTAGTGCCAAAAGAGTTACTTACTTGGTGTAAAGAGGGTACTCTTATAGAGAACTCGGCAGATATGAGTTATGAAGATATTTTTGTATTTATAAAAGAGCATAGTCATAAAAAGTTTGTGCGATTACATACGGGAGATAGCTCTCTCTTTTCTACTACTGCCAAACAGGTAGAGTTTTTACGAGCAGAGGGGATAGCATTTGAAGTTATACCTGGTGTTACTGCTGCCTTTGGTGCTGCAGCTTCTGTAGGGATTGAGTACACTATACCTGGCGTTTCGCAAACACTGATAATCTCTCGTGTTGAGGGTCGTACTCCAAACCCTGAAAGCCTTAAACAACTCCTTTCAAACAAGAACTCCTCTTTTGCTTTTTATCTTTCTATTCGTCTAATAGAGAAACTTAAAACGACTGCTTATGAGTTAGGATATAAAAAGACGACCCCTTGTTGGGTGGTTGAGCGTGCTACTTGGGCAGATGAGAAAATCTACAAGGGTACAATTGACGATATACAAGAGAAGGTTTCCCATATTAAGGGTGTTGCTCTTATTATGTTTGGGGAGTTTTTGAGCCAACAATCCACCGTAGAGTCTCATCTTTATGCTAAAAAATATAAAAAAGAGGGTGAGAAAAATTCTAAATCACTTTAGAATTTATTTTTCTCTATCTCTTTGAGTGCTGTTGCTGACATAGAATTTACACTATAAGCTATCTCGTTAACCTGAGAAGCTGTTTGTGCATTCTCTTGAGTGCTTTGTTTAATTTCACCGATACTTTCATTAATCTGATTTGCATTTTTATTTTGTTCTGTGATACTTGATTCAATATCTATGATTGATTGAGATAACATACTGATGTTCGCATTTATCTCAGAGAGAGATTTCTGTGTACGTTCTGCGAGTTTTCTCACTTCATCAGCAACAACCGCAAATCCTCTACCATGCTCTCCTGCTCTTGCTGCTTCTATAGCAGCATTAAGAGCTAGAAGATTTGTTTGGTCTGCAATATCTGCAATGATTTGTACAACATTTTTTATATCATTAGATTGAGATACAACTTCTTGAGATTTTTCAGAAGTACTCTCTATTGATTCTGCAATCTGCATTACAGATGTTGAAGTTATCTCAAGTTGAGAAGCTTGTTCCGTTGTAGATCTGCTTAACTCATTCATCTTAGTTTGGAGGAACTCTGATTGCTCTTGTAGTTCTGTAGAGTTATTATAAGTAGTTGTAAGAAGATCTACTATTGCCTCTCCTAGTCTGTTTATTCCATCAACAAGCTCTTTAGTTTCTCCTCCAACACGATCATCAAGTGCAATAGAATCAAGGTAGTTGTAATTTGAATATTTTTCTAAGCCATGTAAAATATCTTTCATAATATTGGACTGAACATCTAACATCTTATTGATAGTATTGGCTAATGTTTGGATCTGCGAGTTTGATGCCTGCGTTTGAACACGACATTTATAATGTCCTTGTGCCATTTTATCAAGAACAAGGATAGCCTCACCAACACAGAGCATATCATTTTCTATACCTTCATTAATCTGCTCAGTATTTTCATTGACCATTTTTGCAACAACTGCCATCTCATCAGTACCATCAAGATCAATATTCTCTATGATATTATGGCGTCTATTTAAAAATTCTAAAAATTGTTTTACACCATAACTAATTTTCTCTATAGAGTTACGTATGTTTTTACTAATGATGTAAGAGACAAGAACAGTTAAAAGTATAACGATAAACATAATGATAGAGTATGAAAGAAGGGCAAAACTTTCATTTTCATATTTTTTTAAAGCCATGTTTGTAAGGTTTTGACTTAGGTGATCATCTACTTTTTTAAGGAGATTTATTTTTTGTGTCATTTCATCAAACCAATGTTGCGCATTGATACCAAAACCACCAATTGTATTCGCTTTTAAGGCAATCTCTCGCATTTTTTGAACCTCTTTAACAACAGGGTCCTTCATTGTTTTTAGATAGTAGTTTTTAACATTGTCGCTAGCAAGAGCTAAAAAAGATTCTGTAAATGATTGTTGTTCTGTGATAAGTGCAACAAATTTTTCTTTCATCCCTGGTAAAAATTTATTTCTTGCAAAACTATTTGTCAATACAGCACGCTCCACTCCAGCACATTCTTTTGCCATTAAAAAATTATAAAATGCAGTGAGTTCTCTAGTCTCTTTGGCTGTTTGGAGCTGAGGAATAAGTGTAGAGATGATACTTAAAAGATTTTGATTTATATCTGTATAGTATGAAAGAACCTCTTTCCCCGATAAGCTAAAAGAGTCACTTTTTGTTCTAATGGTACGGATATTTTTTAGTTTTGCAAGGACAGAAGCTATCTCTTTTTTAAGTTCTGGTGTTTTTTGAATGGTTTTTATAGCATGAAGTTTCTTTAATAGCTTTGATATTATTTTATCGCTAAGAACCCTTTGTTGTTTTAATATAGAACTAAATTTTTTGCCGTGTGAACCTAAAAATCCTGCTGTTGCACCTCTCTCTTTTTGTGTTTCATGGAGAAGTTCTGAGATGACTTTTGCTACATCCATAGTCTCTTTAGATTTTTTTGAAGAGCCTTGTAGTTTTGATGCCATATAATTTTCAACCTCTTTGAGAAGGTTTATTTTCTTAGTCATTAAAGAGAAAAAGGTGTTTGAGTTGACACCAAAACCACCAATCTCATGAGAATCTTTTAAAATTTTTCTCATTCTTTCAACCTCTTGGATACTCTTGCCTTGAAGCATCTTTTCTAAAAATGCAATATCTGCTTGTTGAGCCAATGTCTCAAAACTTGCCATATACGAATCTTGCTCAGATATCAGAGATTGAAGTTTCATTTTTGCACCATCTGCAAATTTATCATTTGCAAATGTAGCACTACCTATGGCTCTTTCAACTCCTGTTCGCTCTTTTGCATTGAGAAAATTATAGTATGCAAGTGTGGCATTTGAAAGCTCAGGGTCAGCAGCTTGAGAAGATGCCTTTGCTATAAAGTTTAAAAACTTTTTATTCATATTGGTATAATAGTTTATAGCTTTTTTCGCTGAAATACTTTGTGAGAGGACTTGAGATCGTATAGCTTGTATCTGATTGAGTTCATTGAGTGCAAGATTTAAATACCGTTTTGTATCTTCATCAAGCATATTCTCTACATCGCTCTCTTTAAGATATGTTTGCAAAAGTTGTTCTTTTTGTTGAGTATTTTCTTGTTGGCTTGGAAGAGTTTGTGCAAATTTCTTTCCTTTAGAACCTAAGAAACCTGCAGTCATTCCTCTCTCTTTTTGTGCTTCATGAACAAGCGAAGAGATGGCAGTATCGAGTTGAACAATGGCGTTATAATCTTTATATTGTGATTTTAAAGAGATATGATTGCTAATTGCAAAACTTGCCATAATTATCATCGTAATAGTTGGAAGTATTACATTGAGAAGAAGTTTGTTTTTGATACTTATATATTTTAAAAATTCCATTATCTCTCCTCTGCTTTCATTGTTTTATAAAGATTTTCATATTTTTCTTTTTCCATTTCAGACATAACTCTTCTACAGGAGATATAACCTTTTTTATTGTCACAGTTGATAAAAGGGTATACAGTAGCAAAAACCCAATAGTAATTACCATCTTTTGTTTTGTTTTTTACAAAGCCTCTCCACTTTTTACCACTTTTGACAGTCTCCCATAGATCTTTAAAAGCTGCCTTAGGCATATCTGGGTGTCTGACAATATTATGAGGCTTACCTATAAGTTCATCAATGGTGTATCCGGCATATTTACAAAATTCATCATTTGCAAAATTGATAATCCCTTTTTCATCCGTTTCAGATACAAGAAAGGCTCGTGTATCTAGTTTGATTTCATGCATATTTTTACCTTTATCTACTTGGTATATTATAACACTGATTTTATCACTAGAGATGTTAAAAGGATGTTAATAAAGAATATTTGTGAATATATTTTTTATTAAAAAATTAATCTCTCATTACATTTTTCAAGATATAATCTTTTTAAAAATTATATTGAGAAACTTACTAAATGAAAATAGCCATAGCAACCATCAATAACCCCTCTTTAGAAGCAGCAAAAAAGCTACTTCCACATCTGAAAAATCACAAATGTCATGTTTTTAATAAGTCTCAGGAGACTCCAGAGCTTGGAGCAGAGTTTCACATTTTTAAAAAAGTAGATGATATTTTACCAACAGCTTGGGCTGAGTTTGATGCTATCATCTTCATAATGGCGACGGGTGCTGTTATAAGAAAGATAGCTCCATACTTAAAAGATAAGGCGACCGACCCTGCCGTGCTTATAATGACACTTGATTTAAAGAGAATTATCCCTCTTCTTTCAGGACATTTAGGTGGTGCAAATGAACTTGCTCTTGAAATTTCACAGAAGATTGAGGGGTGTGTCAACTTTGTAACAACAGCATCTGACCAGATAAAAGTACTCGCCTTTGATATGTTTGCTAAAAAATACAACTACTCCATAAGTAACCTAAAATCTTTAGCAGAGGTATCAAACGCCATCATCAACAAAAAACAGGTGCAAGTTGTCACTTACCCTTGTATGGCTGAGTCTGTAAAATCTTTTGAAGGCTATAAAGAGGAGAATTTTGTCTTTGTAAGCCCTGATGATTTGCTTGCATTTCGTGAAGATATTCCATCGGTTTATATCACTCCTCAAAAATTGCCAAATTCTGCCTTGCAAATCCATCCACAAGCTATAAGTTTAGGGCTTGGAATGAACCGAGGAACATCTAAAGAGGAGATAACAAACGCCGTAAAACGTTTTTGTTATGAACATGGCTTAGAGTTTTCACAAGTAGATAAGCTTGCAAGTTTCACGGCAAAAAATGATGAGGAGGGACTCTTGGCATTTGCAAAAGAGACGGAGTTAGATTTAGAGTTTTATGATGAAGAGTCCATCAATGCTCTTACAGAGAACTTCTCACCATCACAAGCAACAAAGTTTTTTAACATAAAAGGGGTAGCAGAACCAGCAGCCCTTTTAGCAAGTGAGAACAGAACACTTTTTTTAAGTAAAAGAATCTACGGAGCTGTGACAGTCGCAGCTGCATTTTAGTAAAGGAAAAGAATTTGAGCAGAATAGAGAGTAACACCATTATTCAGTATTACTATGATTTTATAGTTCAGTCATCGTTAAGTGCATTGGTTTTTCCTAAAAAAGATGGAAATATAGACAAAAAAGAGCTTCAAGATGTAAACTATTTTCTTCTAAAGTATGGTGAAAAAGATACAAAAACTTACAAAGACAATCTCTGTTATATGATGAAACATATAAGAGAACTTGAAGATAAAAGTTTAGAAAAGTACAAAGTTATCTACTTTCCTTTTGTGAATGAGTTTGTAGAGATCTCTAAAAATAGAGAAGATAAGATTTACTCAACTCCTATTTATTTTGTATTTACACTCGATAAAAAGATTAAAAAAACTCTTGTAGAGTTAAAAAACCTCTCTATTTACAACAAAGAGAGATTTTTAACATCTCTCTTTAGTAAAGCTCAAATTGTCTTTAATAACTACTATGCTTCAAATAAACTCTATGCTATAAATCATAAAGATTTACAGAGTTTTAAAGAGGAGTTACAAGATAAAGAGTTAGATAAAAGATATCCAAATAAGAATTTTGACTACTATATAAGTATTTTACAAAAGTACATAGATGCTTCAAATTTATCATTTACAGATAAAAAAAGTTATGGTGAAATAGTAGAAGATTTTAATCAAAAACTAAAAGAAAAGATAAACTCAAAGAAACATCTAAATACTTTAGAAGAGAGTGAACCTAGTGCTCTTATTGGCATTGTAAATATAGAAAAACTTATGGAACAAGATAATATAGTTAGAGGTTTACTTCAAGCCTATAAAAGTTCAATAATTCCTCATGTAGAGAAGATGTCAGCAAACGATAAACTCAACAGAGTGCTCTATCATCATCCATCACAATACTTAGAGAAGATAGATATTTTAGCCTCAGATAAAAACAGTTTAAACTTGACACAAGAGAGAGTTAAAGAGCTACAAAAACAGCATTTAGGCTCTTTTAACTCAGAGTTTGCTATTACTCTTTCTCAGAGATTAGCTTTGAGTAGTTATCTTTCTCCTATGGAGGTAGTTCCTGTAAATGGACCTCCTGGAACGGGTAAAACAGCACTTCTTCGTGCAATTTTTGCAGACTACATCGTTAAAACTGCTTTGAATGCAAAATCTAGTTATGATGCAGTTCAAAAAGATCCATATAGTTTTATAGATACAGGGAAACCTATACTTGGTACATCGAGTGTAAAACAAGCTATAAACAACATCATTGAGGGTATCTCAGGTGGGTTTGGAGATGCTAAAAAAAGTGAGAAACTTTTATATAAAAGATGGTTAGACCTAAAAGAGTTTGAGGCTGATGTAAAAGTAGATTTAATCAAAGAAGATTGTGTTGTTCCTCAGATTAGAAATAGTGAAAACAGGTATGAAAATGGAGTGCTTTTTACAAGTATAGCTAAGATATTTGATTATATTACTTCACTTGATACTCAGAGGGTAAAAGAAGTATATCTTAAAAATATTACTACTGTTTTTGAAAAAGAGATTACAACTTTAGATGAAGCAGTAGAACATCTTTTTAGCAAAATAAATAATTTGTCGCAAAGTATGAGTGAGAGTATAGATAGAAGTGAAGATCTCTTTAAAACTTATGAAGAGTTAGATAAAAAGGAGAGGTTTGATACATTCTTTTTGAGTCTTCATCTTTTAGAAGCTCTTTTTATTTTAAACTTACAAAGGCTAGAACAAAAACCATCTAATGGAAAATGCCCAATTTGTGAAGATGCTATAGAGAGTAAAGATACTCTTTTTAAGTGTAAATCTTGTGATTTTAAAATCTATAAAAAAGATAAGTTCAATGAAATAAGCATCACAAAAATAGATGATTTAAAAGATCTACTTGACAATAAACTAGAGCAAAATGATACTCTCTATGGACTGAAGTATTTTGATGGTGGATATAAAATAGTTGAACAGGAAGATTCAGATTCAAACCTCTCGAGTGATATAAACAACATCTCTCTTCTAACACCACTTTTTCCTATGGTCACGGTCACAATGCATTCTCTTTTTGGAGCATTTAAACACAAAGAGGATGATAAACATATACTTATAAGAGAATTTTTTGATTTGGTTTTATCTGATGAATCAGGGATGGTTTTAGCACCCATTGGTCTTCCTGCATTATATGTAGCAAAAAAAATGATAATCGTAGGGGATGAGAAACAGATAGAACCCGTTTATCCATTTGATGAGATAGTAGATAGCTCTATTGTGGCAAATATCTCAGAAGATATAGACTATAGCAGATTTAAAAAAGAGCATTCAGCGATATTTTCTAACTTTTTAACCATAGCAAACAGAGCTACCAATTTTGATAGTTTTGAGATGAAGGAGTATGAAGAGAACTCTTTATGGCTTAAAGAGCATTTTAGATGTAAAGATGAAATTATAGAGTACTGTAATGAGATTATCTATAAGGGTATTCTTATTCCTAAAGTAAGAACTTTCTCAAAAAATTTATACCTTGATGATGTAAAAGAGAGTTACCCATCTATGAAGCTTTTTAATATTGACTCTAGTGTTAAAAACAACAGTAGTTATATGGAGACTAAAGAGATAGTTACATATTTACTTAACAACATAGTAGCACTAACAGATATATATAACAAACATAACAACAC
Organism: Sulfurimonas sp.; assembly: GCA_027063645.1. GTDB lineage: Bacteria > Campylobacterota > Campylobacteria > Campylobacterales > Sulfurimonadaceae > Sulfurimonas. The sequence goes on along the minus strand of JAMORK010000039.1, from coordinate 50,093 downwards.
AGCTCTAAATGCTGATGAATTTTATAAGCATATAGGTATAGTTACACCTTTTAACAACCAAAAAAGGATGCTTACAAAAGCATTACAACAGGCTTCACAATATAACTTAGATAAAATTTTAGTGGGGACAGTTCATGCTTTTCAAGGGAGTGAAAGAGAGATTATTATCTTTTCTCCAGCAGTAGATAAAAGCTATAGTGGTACACACTTTACTAATAGTGATGATGGTAATATGATGAATGTTGCCATCTCAAGAGCAAAGAGTGCTTTTTGGGTTTTTGGAAGTAAACAAGGACTCAAAAATGCTGGAGAGTACACAAAAAAACTTGTAGAGTATATAGATAAAACTTTTGAGTGCGAGTTGAAATGCCCACAATGTGATGCTTGTTTAGTAGAAAACGATAAAACTTTTCAATGTGAAACTTATAAGTGGAATCCTCAAACAAAATCTATAGATGGATGTAATTTTGTTTTATGGAAAAATAACAAAACTATAAATAGTACTTTGAGTAAAAAGGATTTAAAATCTCTTTTAGCCTTAGAAGTTCTTAGTATTAATGAAAAAGAGTACAAACTCGACTTAGAAAATAAGTATTTTATTAAGTCTCTTACTCAAAAAGTTACAGCAGAAAAAGTAGTTAAAGTTCTTGAAGAAGAGGTTAGTAAAACAGAGTGTCCTAAATGTGGCAGTGAGCTAAAAGAGAGAGATGGAAAGTTTGGTAAATTTTATGGATGCACTAACTATCCAAAGTGTAAATATACTCAAAAGATAAACTAAAGGGAAAAAGAGATGGGAAAATTAACATTAGTATCAACAGGAGCGGGAGGTAGTCGCTATCTTACAAATGAGGCAATAAACGCCATTGAAGAGGCAGATTTAATTGTGGCATATACAAAGTATGCAAAAGATTTACCAGAACTTGTGGCAGACAAAGAGGTATTTACAACCCCTATGACAAAAGAGATAGAGAGAGTACAACATGCCATAGATGAAGCGAAAAAAGGTCGCACAGTAGCACTTCTCTCAAATGGAGATGCGAATGTTTATGCGATGGGAAGTCTTGTTGTTGAGCTTTTAGATACTCTTGATTTATGGGACACCATTGAGTACTCAGCACTCCCGGGGATAAGTTCTGTTTTAGCACTTGCAAGCGAGGTTGGTGCACCACTTTCACAAGATTTTTGTCTTATCTCTCTCTCAGATAGACTCACAGATGCCCAGCTTATTCAAAAACGCATAAGATTTGCACTTGAAGCTGACTTTGTCATCTCTATCTACAATCCAAAAAGTAAAAGTCGTCTTGACCCATACCAAGGGATGTTAGACCAACTTAAAGCCTTAGGTGAAGAGAGAATAGTTGTGATTGCAAGAGATTTAGGACGTGAAAATCAGATAATCAAAATTGTAACATCAAGTGAGCTAGTAGAAGCAGGCATAACAAATACAGATGTAAATATGTCAACAACACTCCTCATAGGAAACTCCACAACAAAACTCACAAAAGATGGTCGCGTTTTAACACCAAGAGGCTACTTGAACAAGTATGATTTAAGTGGGGCAGAGAAGGGTGAGTGGACGAAGGTGAACTAAAATAAAAAACAAGTTATAAAAGATGTCGTTGTATACATAGATACAAAATTAGGAAAATAAAGATGAAAAAATTAACTTTACAAGATGAACTTACAGAGTTTCTCCTCTACACAACTCCATCAAATGATGTAAAAGTAGAGATTTTTATGCATAATGAGAGTGTTTGGTTGCCTCAGAAGAGGATGGCTGAACTTTTTGGAGTCGATGTCTCAACCATCAACGAACACCTAAAAAACATCTATAAAACCCATGAACTAGAGGAAAATGCAACTATTGGGAAATTCCCAATAGTTCAACTTGAAGGCAAACGCGAGGTTAAACGCGAAGTTAATTTTTATAACCTTGATGCCATTCTCTCCGTAGGCTATAGAGTAAACTCCTCACAAGCGACACAGTTTCGTATTTGGACAACTAAAATTCTTAGAGAGTACATCATCAAAGGCTTTGCTATGGATGATGAGAGATTGAAAAATGGTCAATACTTTGGAAAGGATTATTTTAGAGAACTGCTTGAGAGAGTTCGTTCTATTCGAGCGAGTGAGCGAAGAGTTTAACAAAATACAAAAAATAGAATCAGACTTTGACAAAGAGATGAAAAAGATACTAAAAAAGTAACTTAGTCTCTTCGTGCATAGTTTATAAAAAGGGTCATATAGCATTTGACTTTTTCTATCTTTGATGGGGTGATTTTCTCATCTTTGAGGTACATGTTTTCGTATGTATAAAAATCTCCCTCTCCTAAAACTTTTGTATCCATCCCGATTTTAGGACGCATTAAAATTTCAGTAGTAAGCACTTCTCCTCTAGGATTTATAGGCTTTATGGTAAGTTGTTCATCTCCAAGACAAAGAGCTTTTTTACTTACAGCTGAAGCTGCACTAAAAGAGGTGACTCCTGCTATCACTTCACAACTCTCATACACAGCTAAGTTTTTCTCTTTGATAATATCTAAAAGATAGTAGATACTTGAGTATATAGCAGCATCTCCAAGGGTTACAAAACAAACACACTCATGTTTTTTTAAAGTCTCTAAGATTATATCTGCCTCGTGCACCCAATCTTCATAAAGAAAATGCATAGGGGAGTAAACAGGAATAATCTCTTTTTCCTCTCCTAAAATATGCAAGGCATCTTGGACAATTGTATGGCTAATAGATTTTCTAAAAGAGTTGTCATCGCTTTTTGTTGGAACACAAATGGCACTACACTCTTTAAAAGCATTGAGGGCTTTAAGGGTTAAAAGTTGGGCATCTCCAGGACCTAGGGAGACCATATAAAGTTTTTGATTCATTGTTTTCTTTTTGGCAAATTATACAGTTTTAATCTTCAAATTGATTTTTGATTTTCATAAACTCATGAATATTATCTAAAAATAATGTTACAAGTTTAGGATCAAATTGTTCACCCGTCTCACTCTCAAATAAAAGAACAACTTTCTCAAGTGGCCAGGCTTTTTTATAGACTCTATCTGAGATAAGTGCATCAAAAACATCAGCTATAGCGACGATGCGAGCATGGATAGAGATCTCCTCTTTTGCTATGCCTCTTGGATATCCATTTCCATTGTAGTATTCGTGATGTTCAAAAGCGATATTTGCTGCCATCTTAAGGATAGGAAGTTTAGAACCTGAGAGAATTTTATAGCCTATGGCAGAGTGTGTTTTCATAATCTCCCATTCATCATTTGTGAGCTTGTCAGTTTTCAAGAGGATAGAATCAGGGATGGCAATTTTCCCCATATCGTGCATTGTTGAAGCGACAAAGAGTGTTTCTGCTTCTTGATTACCAAGACCATAGTAATAAGCTAAAAGTTTTGAGTAATGTGCTACCCTTTGGATGTGATGTCCACTCTCTTTAGAACGCGATTCAACAGATTCACCCATTCTGTAGATAAGCTCATATTGAGTGTTTTTTATCTCTTTATTAAGCTCAATTACCTGTGTAATATCATGACGAATAGCTATGTATTCAACTAAGTTGTTATTATTATCATAGATGGGAGATATACTAGCTTGTACCCAATAAGGAGTTTTATCTTTAGCAAGATTAAGAACTTGTCCATTCCAAGTATCTCCTTTTTTTATAGTACTCCATAGCTCTTTAAAAACTTTTTTATCTACATCTGGGTGGCGTACAATATTGTGAGGTTTTCCTAAAAGTTCTTCCTCTGTGTATCCTGAGATATCGCAGAAAGCTTTATTGACATAAGTAATAACACCACGTTTGTCTGTTTTTGAAACAATAGTACTGTTGTCAATTGCCTTTTTATAATCTTTAAGAAGTTTTTGTTTACTAAGCATCTTTTTATTGGTATTAAAAAGGATGATAGTAAGTATAATGGACATAAAAACTGCAAATGCCCAAAAAGTTAGATGTGCATAGAGTTTTAATATCTCTTTATCTTTTTTGTCATCTATCTCTTTTTGAATATGCACAAGATATCCTGTCATGGTATCACCAATAGCATCGATAGCACAAGTGGATGTGTGAAACCATTCTATAGGGGAAGAGTGTATTGATGAGAGCTTTTTTTGTATAACATTGTTAATAATTTTGTTTGTTTTGATAAAACATTTTTTTTCTAAGGGAGATGCTATATATGAATCTGTTAAAAGGATATCCTCTTTTGTTTGGGATATATAGTTTTTGACTAATGTATCTAGTTTTATAACAGAGATATATTGTTTGTTAGTCATCTCTTTTTGTTTCAAAATACTCCCTATGATAGCACGAAGTTGCCCAAGATATTCCTGAACAAAGTTAGTATTTTGGTACACAAGAAAATGGTTTCTGATTTTTTGATCATTTGTAAAAAGGAGAAGTTTTTTAGTCTCTAAAATCATATTTAATACAAGATGTGTATAAGCCTCAAAAACTTTTTCTTTGGAGTATGTTCTATCTTGAAGATGTTGACGTATAGTATAGATGTTGTTTAAAAGTGCTTGAGCTTGTATATGTGAAGCAACTTTTTTTATAGCTACTTGCATAGTGTCTCTTTGTTGTTGAAGCAGTTGTAGAGATTCTTCACTCGCACCTGAGAGGTATATATTGCTGAGACCTCTCTCCTTTTGTAACTCTTGAATGAGTTGCTTAAGAAGGATGATCTTTTGAAGTTTGTTGTCAACTTCTGTTGTTTTTGATATCTTTGTTGCTATATCATCCATATCAGTCCAGATTGCAAAAATAGACAGGGAGATAAATAGTGTAAAAATAATATAAGTTAAATATCTATTTATAATCATGTCTAATTATATAAGGGTTTTGTTAAAGGAGTGTTAAAAAAGTAAAAATTGGTTAAAATACCTTTTATAAGTTAAAAGAGGGTGGGTTATGCTAGAAGAGCAAGAGATTAAGTATCTTATAGAAAAAACAAAAAAACTTCGCTTACTTTATGTTGAAGACTCTCCAGAGATGCGAGAGATTGTTTTAGAGTTTCTATCTTTTTTCTTTGATGATATCTGTATAGGTATTGATGGAGTTGATGGACTGCAAAAGGCTAAAGAGCAATCTTTTGACTTGATTATCACCGATGTGAAAATGCCTAAAATGAATGGCTTAGAGATGATAGGTGAGATTAAAAAGTTTAACACAGATATATCAATTTTAGTCCTTTCTGCTTTTAATGAAGCAGAGTATTTTATGCAAAGTATCAAATACAATGTTGATGGCTATCTTCTTAAACCTTTTGATCATAAACAGTTTTACTCTCTCCTTGTGAAGGTAACACAAAAGATAGAAAATGAAAAAGAGTTACAGGCTTATCATGAAAACTTGGAGAAGCTTGTAGAGGAGAAAACAAAAGAGATAGAATATAGATGTTTGCATGAGTACTACACTGATTTGCCAAATGCGATTATGTTACAAGACGATCTTATGTCTCACGAGTACCACTATATGTTACTCTTGGATATCTCCCATTTTTCGATACTTAACAAAGAGTATGGCAAAGAGTTTGCCAACCATGTGATTATAAGAACAGCGAGAATCTTAGAAAAACATATACATAGAAAAGCAAAACTTTATAAAACAGAGTCTGATCGTTTTGCAATACTTGTAAAAGATGTAAGTTTAAAAGATGTCTATTTATACTGTGACCAGTTGGTCTCTTTTTTTGACACAAAAAATATTCAAGTAGATGATTCGGAGATACATATCACCTTCAATATAGGTGTAGATGCAATACGCGCTGATATCTCTGAAACATTGATTAACTGTGAATATGCCTTAGACAAATCAAAAGAGTTAGGCAGTAGACATTATGAGATCTATAGTGAAAATACTGCTGCATTTGTAGATGAGAAAGAGGCAATTAAGTGGTTGCGTTTAACAAGAGAGTTAATCCTTGAAGAGGCGATAGAACCTTACTTTCAGCCTATAGAAAATGTGAAGACTGGAGAGATCTATAAGTATGAAGCATTAGCTCGGGGGGTTTACAAGGGTGAGGTGATTGCACCTATCTATTTTATAAAATCTGCAGAAAAGCTTGGTCTTGCTACAGCAATCACACGTGTCATGATCAACAAAAGTTTTGCTTTTTTCTCAGATAAAACAGAGGAGTTTTCCATCAACTTAACTGAGAGAGATCTACTAGAGGGGTATCTTATAAAGTTTTTAAAAGAGAAACTTAGACAATTTGATATAGATGCCTCAAGGGTAACCTTTGAGATTTTAGAAAATATCACAGTGGCAAAAAATTCTAAAAAGATTACAAAGAAACTCAATCGTTTAAGAGAGATGGGCTTTAAGATTGCTGTAGATGATTTTGGGATTGAGAACTCAAACTTTAGCCGACTCTTAGAGATTAATCTTGATTTTATTAAAATTGATGGTATATTTATCAAAGATTTGAAACAAAATGAAAAAAACAGAACTATCACAAGAGCCATTGTTAATCTAGCAAAAACATTAGGGATTCAAACAGTGGCAGAATATGTAGAGGATGAAGAGATTTATGAAATTATTAAAGAGTGTGGTATCGATTTTGCCCAAGGGTATCATATCGGTAAACCGATTCCAAAGCTGGTAGGTTCATGAAACTTTCTCACCTAGAGCAGATTGTAAAATATCTGCAAGATTTTAAAAAAATATCTGCTATCCATAGAGTCAGTGACACAACTCTTAGAGTTGTTTTTGATAAAAATGATGTAATCTATTTTAATATGCAACGCTCCAATTCAAGTATGTTCAAGTGTGAAGAGTATCCGCGTTCTAAGGTGTACAATGCTCCTTTTGATGTGATTTTGGCCAAACGTTTCAACCGATCAAATATACAAAATATAGAACTTCTCAATGGTGATAAAATCATCCGTCTTACAAGCTCTGTAGCTTCTGCATATAAAGAGGAGTTAACACACCTTCAGATAGAGTTTACCGGTAAATATACCAATGTGATTATATTAGATGAGGAGAATGTTGTTCTTGAAGCTCTTCGTCATGTGGACCTTTTCTCTTCATTTAGAGAGGTGCGAGTGGGGCAAAAACTACTTGATGTCCCTCCCGCTCCTTTTACCCCTAAAGAGTACCCCATAGAGGATATTGAGGCATTTTTATATGGTGTGTATGAGAAAGAGCAAAGCAATAAACTAGAGAGTTTGAAAAAACAAAAGATTGCATTTTTAAAAAAGAAACTGAAAAAACTTGAGAAGCTTTATGCAAAACTTGATGATGAGGAAAGCTTGCAAGAGGAGGCTCAAAAAAATGAGCATTATGGTAATCTTGTGCTCTCTAACATCCATAACATTAAGCCTTACACAACAGAGCTTGAGTTGGATGATTATGATGGCCAAAAGCTACATATTACACTAGAAAAACCATACCCGAGTGCATTTATGATTAGTGATATGTTTTTCACCCGTTCTAAAAAAGCAAAACAAAAGGCTAAAAATCTTCATATAGAAGAGGAATCACTTCGCTCGAAGATAGAGCATATAAAACTTTTTATCCATACGGTAGAGGTAGCTCAAGATACTCAGAAAATAGAGCTGCTTTTTCCAAAACAGGTACAAAATAAAAAGATAAAACAAAACGATTCTATAGAAGTTTTTTGGATAGAGGGGTATAAGGTACAACTTGGGAAAAACGAGAGAGGGAATATAGAACTTCTTAAAAATGCCAGAGCAAAAGATATCTGGCTTCATATGAGAGACCAACCCTCTACCCATGTGATTATCTCAACTGACAAGCAAAATCTTCCAGAACATATCATTAAAGCTGCTGCAAAATTGTGCGTAGAGTTCACTACTACTTCACAAGATAGATTTTTGGTCGATTATACTCCACGACGTGAAGTCACCATCCAAAGTGGTGCAAATGTACTTTACAATAAATACAAAACCGTAGAGGTAGATACAAGGAGATAGTTATGGCTGTGGGTCCCATTGGTAATGCAATTTTTACAAATCAAATGACACCAGCAGCTACTGCTGTCCAAAATGCTCATAATAACCGTGTAGATTTTCAAAATATGGTTGCTCAAGCAGCAGTACAGGAGAAAGAGGAAAAAGTTCTTGAAGTTCGTCCAACTGAGGAGAATCAAGAGGTTGATCCTGACCGTGAACATCAAAAAAATGAAGCAGATCAAGAGACACAAAGAAATGAAAAACGCCAAAAAGATGAAAATGACGAGGGGCTCTCTCAAGATAAAATCCACAAACTTGATATCCTCGTATAATACTTTTAAACTCTAATAGGATATAATCTCTTTTAAATACACTTTGGGGAAATATCACTATGTTTGAAAACAATAAAGAGAGAATTATTACAGGTTTGGCACTTTTAGCCGCTGTTTTTGTCATAGGATTTATAGATAGTTTTTTTGTTATGTGGCTTGTGTTTGGAGCTATCTATCTTTTAGCTTTTAAAGAGGCGATAAGACTTTTTCAAGTTGAAAAAGACGGGCTTCTTCCTTTTGCCATAGGTGTTTGGCTTATTGCAGGTATCTACCCTTATGGAGATGACCTTTTTGTTTTAGCTGGTGTGGCATATGCAAGTGCCGTGGCGTTTAACAAAGAGATATTATGGAAAGACTTTTTTCCTTTTATCTACCCAACTGCTGGTATGCTTTTTATGTTTACAATGTACCAAGAGTACGGAGTACTTTCCCTTTTATGGCTTTTAGCTGTAGTAGCTCTTACTGATGTGGGTGCTTATGCAGTTGGTAAAAGCATAGGAAAAACTCCTTTTTGTGAGACATCTCCAAATAAAACGATGGAGGGTGTTGTTGGTGGCATCGCTGTAGCAACTCTTGGTGGTATGTTTTTTGGTTTACCTATTGTCGATTTGGGTGTGGCGTTTCTTGTAAGTTTTGCGGTAGCTGTGAGTTCCATTTTTGGAGACCTTTTTGAGTCTTCCCTTAAACGAGCGGCTGGTGTAAAAGATAGTGGGGATCTACTTCCTGGGCATGGTGGTGTTTTAGACCGCATAGATGGCTACCTTTTTGGTGGAATTGTGATGCTTGTACTACTTCGAGGACTTGTCTAGTTGGTACTTCTAGGTTCTACGGGCTCCATCGGGGTCAACACACTCATTGTTGCAAAAAAGTTTAACATCGCTGTTGAGGTACTTGTGTGTGGCTCAAATATTACACTTTTAAATGAGCAGATTCAAGAGCACTCTCCCAAAGTAGTTGTAATCGCCAATGAAGCTGATAGAAAAGATGTAAACCACCCTTGTGTTTATGCTGGAAGCGAAGCTATACTCTCTGTCATAGAAGAGAGTGCAAGTGAACTTGTGGTCAATGCACTTGTAGGTTTTTTAGGACTGCGACCAACCCTTAAAGCTTTAGAGTGTGGTAAGAATGTTGCTCTAGCAAACAAAGAGAGTCTTGTAGCTTGTGGAGCATTTATAGACACTTCAAAAATTCAGCCAATTGACTCAGAACATTTTGGACTTTGGTATCTCCTTCAAGAGAGACCTGTAAGTAAGATGATCATTACAGCAAGTGGAGGAGCATTCCGTGACTGGGAACTCTCACGACTAAAAAACGCGACACTCGCAGACACTCAAAAACATCCAAACTGGTCGATGGGACAAAAAATCACCATAGATTCTGCAACTATGGTCAACAAAATGTTTGAACTACTAGAGGCAAGATGGCTTTTTGGTGAGGGGCATTATGATGCCATTATAGAGACAAAATCTCTCATTCATGCACTTATAGATTTTAAAGATGGCTCAACCACAGCACACTTTGCTTATGCTTCTATGCAACTCCCTATCGCCTATGCACTTGATGCCAAGATGCAAGAGAATATTTTAGGTCATGTAGATCTGCTTGAAGTGGGCTCTTTGGAGTTTCGCAAGATTGAGAGTGATCGCTACCCTATATGGGATATCAAAGAGGAACTTTTAGCAAACCCTGCTCGTGGAGCAGTGGTAAACGCAGCCAATGAAGCTGCCATAGAGCTTTTTATAGCACAAAAGATAGGCTTTATGGATATAAGCAAGTATATCATCCAAGCTTTTGAGAAGTTTACACAGCTCCCACAAAATGTGGAAGAGGTTTTTGCACTAGATACAGAGGTGAGAGCTTATGTAAGGAGTTGTGTATGATTCATGGCGTTTCACTCTTTGCCAATGTAGGAATCGCTGAGACCTATATACAAAACCATGGGATTAAGATCGCTGTTGCCAATGAGCTTCTAAAAAACAGAGCAGAGTTTCATGCACAGATGCACAAAAAGTGCAAGATGGTTCAAGGGGACATCACAAATGAAGAGGTGTTCTCTGAGGTTTTAAGTGAGGCTAAAAAAGCCAAGTGTGATTTTCTCATCGCCACTCCACCTTGTCAAGGGATGAGCCTTGCTGGAAAGATGCAAGAGGATGACCCTAGAAACTCTCTTATCAAGTATGTGATTAAACTCGCCCAAGAGTTAGAGCCAAGCAACATCCTCATAGAGAATGTTCCAAAAGTGCTCAACACCTATCTTGTACACAACAAAGAGAAGATAAAAATCACTGACTTTATTAAGCAATCTCTTGAGCCATTGGGTTATATTATAAACCCTGTTGTTGTGGATGCGGCTGATTATAAAACGCCACAAAGCCGTAAACGAGCTATCTTTTTAATCTCTAAGATTAAAGAGTGGACCCTCCCACCAAAAGAGCCTAAGATTACAGTTCGTGAGGTGATAGAACACCTTCCCCCTCTAGAGAGTGGAGAGAGTTCAAACATCGCGTTTCATAAAGCCAAAACACATAATGAACGCCATATCTCTTTTTTAAAACATACTCCAACAGGCAAAACTGCTCTACATAACAAGGTACATTACCCTAAAAAAGCAGATGGTACTCGTATAAAAGGGTATGACACCACTTATAAACGTATAGAGTGGGATAAACCAGCCCCAACAATTACGATGGCAAATGGTTCAGTCTCAAGTCAGAACAATGTTCACCCAGGGCGACTGTTAGCCGATGGTACATACAGCGATGCTCGTGTTTTAACACTTAAAGAGATCTTCATCTTAACAGGTCTGCCTGATGATTGGACTCCACCTGAGTGGGCAAGTGAAAACCTTGTTCGTCAGGTGATAGGTGAGGGTGTTCCCCCTCGACTTATCGATTCTCTTTTAAGTACAATGCCAAGATAAACTTTTATGAATCATTACAGATGGCAAGCTCCAGGCAATGGAAAGATTTTTGACAAACCTTTAGGGGAGTCAAGCTATATGAATACACGAAGTATTAGTGTTTTAAAGTATGTAGCAGAGCAAAAAAAAGTTTCACAAGCCCAATTTGAGAGAGAGATAAAAGAGTACCTCGCTTCACGAACAGAGTATAAGCCAAACAACTCCACTCCCGCACATTTTTTTAGACCACTTCTTTTTTTAGGTTTTTTAAAAATGGCTCCAAACAGGGTGATAGAACTCACTCTTGAGGGGGAGAAATTTTTACATTTTTATGAGCTTGGAGAGTATAAGAAGTGTAAAAAATACATTTTAAATCAGCTTGATAACTCCACTTACCCTAACATAGCCACCAAAGATATAAAGCTTCAAATCTTTCCGTTTCGTATACTTTTTAAGCTACTTCTATTAGAAAAAGAGCGGGGACTCTCTAAAGAGTTTATCAAAGAGCAACTTATCTATATTCGAGAGAGAGATGATTTGGCTCTGTATATGAAAACACGAGATATAGAGAAAATAAAAAAAGAGCAAGAGTATGACAAGTTTTATACTTGGATGATTAACTCTTTGGTAAACATAGAGATCCTCTCAAAAAAAGGAAATTATTATTTTATAGCAGAAGATCTTCTTGAAGAGGTGGAGGTTTTGTATGAAAACATCAGTTTTGATGCACTCTTTTTTCAAGAGGAAACATTACTGTGTCAACTCGATACTAAAGTAGCACAGCAACGCTATAAACGCGATGCAAGACTTATAGCTGAGGCAAAAGAACGCGATGGTTTTTACTGTGTACTCTCAAAGGAGCATAAAACTTTTCTCTCTAAAGGGCAAAATTATGTAGAGGGGCATCATATTATCCCTATGTTTCAACAAAAAAATTATACCTTTAAGCTTGATGATGTTGACAATATTATCTCTTTATGTCCAAACTGTCATAGAGAGATACACTTAAGTGACGATAAAAAGGATATACTGTCAAGAGTATATGAACAAAGGAAAGCATACCTGCAAAAAAATCAAGTGAGTTTAGATGATTTGTTTAAGATGTATTTATGCTCATAAATATAAAAAGGGGATGAAGATGCTTATAGATAAAATCATCCAATACATCGCATCTTCATCTCCAAGAAAGATTGTTTTTTTAAGTACGATTTTTGTGCTTGTAGGCTCTATACCTACGGTATATGGGTTTAGCTATATTTTCAATGAACCATATAATGAATTTTTATTTTATCTCTCCATATTTTTGCCTTTAATCCTTACTCCTGTTACGATATCTCTTCTTATTCGCTTAACAAGCCGCTTGGCACATGTAAATAAATACTTAGATGAAGAGATGGAGAAAAACAGGCAAAAAGATATCATCCTTTTTGAGCAAGCTAGATTTGTTTTGATGGGAGAGATGATGGCAAATATCTCGCATCAATGGAAGCAACCACTCAATACAATTAACTTAGCTCTTTTAAATATGAGGCTTTCAAATTTAGATATTGAAAATAAAAATTACGATATTATCGAAGATAATGTAAAATACTTAGCATCAACTATAGATGATTTTATCTCTTTTTTTGATAAGAGAAGCCATCTAGAGATGAAAACATTGGATTCTATCGTAAAAGAGATCCATAGTATCATAGATGCACATATAGCAAATAAGAAGATTGATCTAGAGATAGTAATAGATGAGGGTTATAGTGATGTGTATATAGCATCATCTATCTCTCAGGTGGTACTCAATCTTATCAACAATGCTAAAGATGCCTTAGAGGGTGCAGAGGTGAAAAAGATTCGAGTGCAATTTTTAGTCAATGAGTATGGTGTAGAGATTGAGTGTTGTGATAGTGGATCTGGAGTGGATGAGGGGATAAAAGAGAAAATTTTTAGACCTTACTTTACAACTAAAGAGAAAACACAAGGGACAGGGATAGGACTCTATATGTCAAAAGAGATTATTCATAAAATATTTGATGGAAAGATCGATATAAGCTCACGCTCTTTATCTAGAAGTAGTCTTTTTCCATCAAGTAACTTAGAAAAAACATGTTTTTTTATAGCCTTACCCTACTCCAATAATTGTTACATAAAGGAAAGCAAATCATGATACTTAGTATTGAAAGCTCTTGCGATGATTCTGCAATAGCCATCACAGAGATAGCAACAAACAAGCTTTTATTTCATAAAAAAATCTCTCAAGAGTTAGAACACAGTGTTTATGGTGGAGTAGTTCCAGAACTTGCTGCACGACTTCATGCAGAGGCACTTCCTAAGATACTTGAACAGGTGAAGGAGTACTTTCCTCGTCTCAAAGCTGTTGCTGTGACATCAACACCTGGTCTTGCTGTTACACTTGTTGAGGGTGTGACAATGGCGAAGGCAATTGCTATTGCCTTAGATATCCCTATCATAGGTGTAAATCATCTTATAGGGCATATCTACTCTCTCTTTATAGAAAAAGAAACACAGTTTCCCCTTACATGCTTACTTGTCTCTGGTGGACATACACAAGTGATGGAAGTAAAAAGTTTGACACAAATAGAGACAGTAGCGAAAAGTATGGACGATAGCTTTGGAGAGAGCTTTGATAAGGTAGCAAAAATGATGGGACTAGGTTATCCTGGTGGACCGCTTATTCAAGAACTCGCAAAAGATGGTGATAGACTTGCTTATAACTTCACAGTGCCACTTCACCAATCTCCACTTATCGCGTTTAGTTATTCAGGGCTTAAAAATGCTGTGCGTTTAGCAGTGCAAGAGGCAGGAGATGATAAAGAGAAGTATAAAGATATAGCTGCCTCTTTTGAGCATATCGCCACAAAACATCTTACAATGAAGCTTAAAAAGTATTTTAAAACAGTGAAACCAAACACCTTTGCTATAGTAGGTGGTGCATCTGCTAATCTTTACCTGCGTTCACAGATAGAGGAGCTTTTAAAACCCCATAAGGCAGAACTGATTTTGAGTGAACTCAAATACTGCTCTGACAATGCTGCTATGATAGGGCGTGTAGCTGTAGATATGTATAAAAATGAGATGTTTAGCTCTGTAGAGGAACTAGATATAGCACCAAGAAGTGGATTGTAGTACTTTTTAAGTTTTAGAAGACTACAATAAATCATGGACTTTTTTAGTAAAATAAAAATAAGTAAAATAACTTTTTATATATTTCTCTCTTTTTACATAGTATTACAGACCCTCTCTTATCTGTATGTATCTAATCAAGAGAAGAAGGCTATCTCCTTTTTAAATGAAAAAAGTTTAAAAAGTTTTAAAGAGGAGATGCAATTTTCTGATAATTACCTCTCTAAACTCTCCCAAACATTTTATGACACAACAATAGATACAGAAAAAATGCGAAAGATTATGGCTCGTGCTTCAGTAACAAAAGATTCAAAGCAGTTGAACAGACTTAGAGGAGAGCTATATAAAGAGTTTCTAAGTACTTATAATTATATGCAAACAAAATTTGTGAGACAACTTCACTTCCATCTACCAGGAAGCATAAGCTTCTTACGTTTTCATCGACCTAGCAAATTTGGAGACTCCTTGGTTGGTGTACGACCAACCCTGGAGTATGTGAATGAAACTAAGAGGTTTGTTCATGCTTTTGAAGAGGGGAGAATCTTTAATGGTTTTAGAAATGTGTATCCAATTTTTAAAGATAATATTTTTGTAGGTACGGTAGAGATCTCTTACTCCTTTAGTGCAATCCAAGAGATGATACAAGAAGTTGATGACTCTTCATTTTTATTTTTGATTAATAGCGATATAGTTAAAACAAAGGTATTTCAAGAGGAAACAAGTAATTATAAAGAGAGTGAGTTCTCCTCCCTATTTTATGATAAAAAAACACTTATTGATCAAAAAGAGCTTAGTCTAGAACAGCTCCATGCTGTTAATGCAAAAATAGCTCCAGAGGTAAATAAAGCGATCAAGAATAAAGAAAATTTTTCCATAACAGTTCACAATAAAGAGACCTATAAAGGTCGTGCTTTAACGATTAACTTTATGCCAGTGAAGAACTTCTATCATAAACAAGTGGCATATATTATTAACTATGAGTTTGACGATATGGTTGACTTAGTACTTCAAAGAAACAAAACTCTTCTGATTATTTTAAGCTTTTTAAGTCTTTTTATCAGTTTATTAGTTGGTCTCATTATGCAGTATTTAGTAAAAAAAGAAGAGCTTGCTCATGAGATAGCTACACATGATCCTTTGACGAAAATCTATAACCGATATGGATTCAAAGAGATTATGAATCATCGTCTTGCTGAACTGCATCGATTTGAACGCGATATGAGTATCGTTTTCTTTGATATTGATCATTTTAAAAAAGTAAATGATACTTATGGACATGATGTTGGAGATATTGTTTTAAAAAAAATAACGGCTTTGGTAAATTTAAATATTCGTGCAAGTGATATTTTTGTTCGTTGGGGTGGGGAGGAGTTTGTGATTATTCTTCCTGAAACTACTTTAGAAGATGCCATTGTACTAGCTGAGAAATTAAGAGTCACTATCTACAAACATAACTTTGGTGTACCAAAAGAGATTACATGTAGTTTTGGTGTTACAAGTTTTTATAGAGATGAAACAGAAGATGATGTTTTAAAGCGAGCTGACAAACACCTTTATAAAGCCAAAGATTTAGGAAGAAATTGTGTTGTAAGTGATATTGAGTCTTAAATTAAACTTAGTCCAAAACACTCTTTTTTTAAATAAGAGTAAAATTATCCGATTTAAAATATACTTCTCTCAACAAAACGTGAAAGACGTTAAAAAATTAAATAAAAGGATTTGAATATGGCAACAACTAAATTCAAAGGTCAAGACGTAGAATTATTAGGTAATGAAGTAAATGTTGGAGATAAAGCTCCTGAGGTAACAGTTGTTAACTCTGATGGTTTAGGTGATGTAGTAGTTGGTGGAGCTCAAGGGCATAAACAACTTATCATTGTTGTTCCTTCTTTAGACACAGGTGTATGTGCTACTGAAACTCGTAACTTCAATGCAAAAGCATCTTCTTTAGATGGTGTTAAACCAACTATCGTTTCTTTAGACCTTCCATTTGCTGCTGGTCGTTTTTGTTCAACTGAAGGGATCACTAACTTAACTGTTACATCTGACTTCCGTAACAAAGATTTCGCTAATGCTTATGGTGTTTTACTTGGTGGATCTGTTCTTGCAGGTGTTACTTGTAGAGCAATCTTCGCTATTGATGAAAACGGAATCGTAACTTATAAAGAGATCGTTCCAGAAATCACTGAAGAGCCTAACTACGATGCTGCAATCGCTGCAGTAAGCTAGACCTTTTTTAGTAAGTTTTAAAGGGTGAGTTTTTACTTACCCTTTCCCTCTATAAGTTTAGGGTTTTTCCCCTAAACATTTTTTCCACTTTTTACCTATTCTCTTTAAGAAATCATATTATTTTTCTCTGATATAATCACCTTTATATAAAAAAAAAGGTTTTCTATGAAAAAATTAGTTACTGGTTTATTATCAACTGTTGCATTGATTTCTACTTTAAATGCAGATTTTGCAAGAGTGGAGATGGGTGTAGGTGGATGGAATCAATCTCCATCAGGAACTATCTCTTATACTGATGCAACACTTGGTTCTGAGGGTACTTACACATCTAAACAGGTAGATAATACAAGCACATATGTTTGGGCTCTTATTAAGCATCCTATCCCAATCTTACCAAACTTACGTCTTGAGTATACAGATATTGATGATCAAGGGAGTGCAAAAGGTTCTTTTGAAGATTTTGATACAGGTGGATTATTTAAAAATGCTTCTATCAGCATGAAACAGTACGATATTATCCCTTATTATAATCTTTTAGATAACACAGCATGGACTACACTTGACTTAGGTCTTGATATTAAAGTGGTAGATGCATCATATAAAGCACAAGCAGTTAATATTTTTGGTATAGGTTTAGGAAATTATGAAGATTCTAAAACAATTGCGATTCCTTTAGTATATGCAAGAGTTCGTGTTGAGATCCCTGCTACAAACATTGGCTTAGAATCTGATGTGAAATATATCACTTATGACGGTTCAACTATCTATGACGTTCGCGCCAAAGTTGACTATACTCTTGATATGATTCCTGTTTTACATCCAGGTTTAGAAGTTGGGTACAGAATGCAAAAATTTGACTTAACAAGTGATGATGATAAAACAAAAATGAATATGGAGTTTAAAGGCTTTTATGCAGGTTTAATGCTTCGTTTTTAATTTTTTTGAGATGCCTAAGTAAGTTTAGGCATCTTTATATTCTTTTTCTAAAAGAACAATCTCACATTCCAAATCAATATCAAACTTTTCTTTTACTCTTTTTTGAGCCTCTTTTATGAGCCAAAGTGCATCTTCAAATTTTCCATCGCCATTATTGACTAAGAAATTTGCATGCTCAGGGCTAAAACAGATGGCTCCTCGCATAAAACCTTTGAGCCCTACCTCTTCTATAAGTCGTCCTGCATAATCCCCTTGAGGGTTTTTAAAACAGCTTCCAGCACTTGGTGTTGAGGGTTGGTTTGAGCGCATCTTTTTAAACATAAGCACCTTGCTTTCATCAAAACCATACTGGAGTTCAAAACTTGCCTCTAAGATAGGCTCTGTTATATCTGTCTTTCTGTATTCATAATGAATCTCATCGCGTTTTTTCACTCCAGATGGAGTTGTTATTGCTAAAAGATAGTTAAATATCTCGTACTCTTTAAGACCAGCATTCATGTAAACTAATCCACCAAGTTTTCCAGGAAGATGAGAGACAAATTCAAAGTTTGCGATGTTGTTTTTTTTACAAAAAGAGGCAATTTTTCCACTAGGAGTTGCTCCCCCTATCTTTAAAACGCCATCTTCGATTTTGATGTAATCATATTTTTTACTTAGCATCGCAAGAGGGGGAGGGTTGTTACCAACTAGAGTATTATTGCATGAACCTATAAGATAATAATCTGAAGTACAAGAGAAATCATCCTCAAATATTCTCACATCAAGTGAGGGACCAATCTTAAAAGAGGAGTATTTGGAGAAATTTATGGTTTTTGTTTGCATCACTCTACAAAGGTTGGTATGAGGTTAAAAGTGTTTACAGCAAAATCGGTCATAGAGTTGAGCATCCATGGCATTGTAAGAACAATCACAATAACAACACCAATAATTTTAGGAATAAAAGAGAGTGTCATCTCATTAATTTGTGTTGTAGCTTGGAAAATAGAGACAGCAAGACCCAAAAACATACCTGTTAAAAGTCCAGGTAGGGCAAGCATAAGAGCAATTTTAAAAGTCTCAACACCAAGTGCTACAAGCTTTGCTTCCATTTATGAATTCCTAAGTTCTTTATACTCTGTTGGTATAAGATAGTCTTTTATATCTACAAGTGTATCGTAAAAACCATGTTTATGTCCAATTTCAAAGAGTTTGTTAATAGCTTTGTATTGAATATCACTTAGGGTAATAGACTCATCGTTGGCATAAAGTTCAAGGTATCTATCGAGGGTTGGTGCATCTATGCGAACTAGATTACGCTCAAGAAGCATCTTAGAGAGTCTATCTTTATGATCGCGTGCCACTTGCACAGCTTTTGTAAGTGTTGCTTCATACTCTATAGCTTTGTTTAAAGGGAGTGAACGACGAATTGCCATACCACCAAGAGGGAGAGGTAAATCTTTGCCAGCTAACTCCTGCCAGATATCCCACATTTCACGTTCCACTTCAAGTTCTTCTGCATAAGTTAAGATAGACTCATGGATTAAAACGCCAGCATCAACATCACCGTTTTTTACAGCATCTTCTATCTCAAGAAAGTTCATATATGTTACACGAGCATCAGGGTAAGCTATGCGAAAAAGCATCGCATTTGTAGTGTGTTTTCCACTCAGTGCCACTTTAAAGTTTCGTTTGAGTGTTGCACCTTTTCGTTTAATGAGTTTAGGACCATAACCCTCTCCAAAACTTACAGCAGTACGAAGTGGAGCATACTCCTCTTTGATGTGAGGGTAAAGAGCAAAACTAATCGCTACAATGTCATACTCTCCACGAAGTGCATCTTCGTTAAGTGTTTGAATATCTTTAGCAATGTTATCAAATGTAACACCCTCCATATTGACCCAGCCAAACTTAATGGCATAGTACATAAAGATATCATCAGCATCGGGGGAGTGGGCTATAAGTGTTGTTTTCATATTAGTTATCATCTCTGTATTTAGATATACCACACGGTTGGTTGGGTGTGGGTGGATGCTCTTTTAAGTAGGTTAAATCTTCAAGAGTTTGGGTAAGCACTTTTTTTTGTTGTAAAATAGGAAGCATAAGATTGTCTTTTTCATTGAGAGGAATTCCCCAATCTAAAAGTATCTTTTGTACCTCGTCATCGAGCTCTTTTAGGGCTGCTTCTATATGTTTAATCGAATTCATAAGTAGAGTATAGCAAAAATTTATAAAAATTTGGGTATAATCCCATTCTCAAAAATGAGAATTTTACGTAAAGGACCATCGATGCCAAAAATGAAATCGGTAAAAGGCGCTGTAAAGCGTTTTAAAGTTAAGAAAAATGGTCAAATTAAACGCGGAACAGCGTTTAGAAGCCACATTCTTACAAAACAAGATGCGCAAACTCGTCGCGAGCAAAACTCTCCAAAAGTAGTTGCAAAAGCTGACGCAAAAAACATCAAGGCGATGATTAACTAATTTTAGTTTTTCATTATATCTCCAACTTATTTGAAAAGTTGGGCAAGTCCACCAACAGTAGTGGCACCTTGACTACGAAAAGTAGCTAGGTAAAGAAAAAAGGAAAGAAATGCCAAGAGTAAAAACAGGTGTTGTTCGTAGAAGAAGACACAAAAAGATATTAAAATTAGCAAAAGGTTTCTATAGTGGTCGTCGTAAACACTTTAGAAAAGCTAAGGAACAAATTGAACGTTCATTAGTATATGCATTCCGTGATCGTAAGCAAAAGAAACGTGAGTTCCGTAAATTATGGATCATCCGTATCAATGCAGCATGTCGTTTAAACGGTATGAACTATTCAACTTTCATGAATGGTCTTCACAAATCTGGTATCGAGCTTGATCGTAAAATTCTTGCTGATATGGCTATGAACGATGCAGCAGCGTTTAGCGCAGTTGTTGAAGCTTCTAAAGCAGCATTAGCAAAATAGTAAAAAAGGGTTTTATCCCTTTTTTATTTTCCACATTACTATCTCTTTACTAACTAATCATATTTTATTTACTATATAATTTTTTTATCTACCCGAAACCATCCAGCGATGGAGTAGCGTTTTCGTTTTGCTGGAAGTACCTCATGGGGAAATTTTTCACTCAAAAATACAACAAGTGTATTAGATTTTGGTACAACTTTACTTAATAATATACCATTTTCATCATATATGATAAGTTCTCCACCATCTTCCTTTTTCCATTCATCATTAAGATAAAAGACAGTTGTTACTATACGGTTTTTTGAGTTTTTAAAGCTATCGAGATGCTTTTCATAAAAATCCCCCTCTTCATAAAGAGCGAAATGTGCTTCGTAATCATTGAGCCCCAAGTAGAGAGAGTGATTGAGATAATCTTGTAAGCCTTGAGCAAATGAGAGGTATTGCCCTTGGACCTTTTCATCTTCATGAAGCCATTGTGTTTTATCGCGTCTTCTTTGCTTATCTAGATGAAAATCTGATTTTGAAGATATGCCAGCATTTTTGTAGCCTTCACCTTTTATAGAACACTCTTGTAATTTTTGTACAAGTAAGGGATCGAGTGCATTTTCTATAATAATATAGCCATCTTCAACGAGGGCATCTGTAATTTTTGAATATAAATTTGTATACATAAGTGTGATTGTAACAAAAAGGAGTTAAATCATCAAATGTCTCTAAAAAATTATAGTTATTTAACCTTAAGAGGAATAAAATAAAAGTATAGAAGAAAAGAAGGGGTGTAGATGTTTTTTAACAATACAAAAGAGACAGAAGAAAGAATAAAAAATCTAGAAGAGAAAAACAACTCTTTGCTTCAAGAGATTGAGGATCTAAAACAGGCTAATGTTGCATTGGAACAAGAGGCAAGAGAGGCTCATTCTAATGAGATCATGAATAAGCTTATAAAGGCACTTACACAAGGTTTAACTGATGGGTGTGATAGAGATCTTACTCTCTTGCAAACAGATCTTGAGAGTAATTTAAATGCTTTAGAGGATATAGATGCAAAAAATACAGAGAATAATGAGCATACATATCATTGTAGTTCAGAGATAGAACTCTTAACAGGTACAATGTCTGAACTATTAGATCATATTACAAGTACCTACGATCAAGTCAATACACTTAACACAAATGTGGATAGTATTGCAGATGTTATTACACTGATTAAAGATATATCAGACCAAACAAATCTACTTGCACTAAATGCTGCGATTGAGGCTGCACGTGCAGGTGAACATGGTCGTGGTTTTGCCGTTGTTGCAGATGAAGTTCGTAAGTTAGCTGAGAGAACACAAAAGGCTACGAGTGAGGTTGAAATCTCTGTTGCCGCATTAAAGCAAAATACACAAGAGGTACATGAACATTCTCAAGCGATGGAAAATTTATCTTGTAAATCAAATGAACAGATGGAAGGTTTTCAGGAGAAGATGGCTGTATTAAGTCAAAACTCGCAGATTATTTCAAAAGAAAATAAAGATGTTACCTATGCAATTTTTATGATCTTAAGTAAACTAGATCACCTACTTTTCAAATCAAATGGATATAAAACTGTCTTTCGAGGGGAAGCTAAAGATAGTTTTGCTTCAGATAAAGAGTGCCGTTTGGGTCGTTGGTATTTTGATGGGCAAGGGAAAGATAAATTTGGTAAATGTCCAAGTTATGCAAAAATGGCTGCACCACATAAAGAGGTGCATGATAATATTCAAAAAGCAGTTCAGTGTGTTCAAGAGGGTACCTGCACACAACATTCAGAAAATGTAATGACATATTTTGATGCAGCTGAAAAAGCTTCAATACGAGTGATAGAAAATTTAAATAATATGCTAGAGGAAGAAAAAGCATTAAGAGATAACTCTTAAGTACTTTTTTAAAGATAGAGAGAAAAACTCTCTATTTAATTAGATAGGTAAAACGCGAATATTTTTTGAAAGCTTCTCTTTTAGGGTAGATTCAATCGCATAAAGTGTACCAGTTGCACTGGATGCACAACCATTACATGCACCTAGGTATCTGATGTAGATATCAATATAGCCATCATTTTTCTTAATGTCGATAATCTCCATGTTCCCACCATCCATAATTAAGAATTGGCGTACATTTTCATCTATAACTGCATCAACAGCTTTAATCTGTTGTACAAGAGTCATATCTTCAAAACTACCACCACCTTCAGCTTGTGCATCAGCAGCAGCTTTCATCTTCTCTTCATCCATCTCTTTACGAGTGTCAGCTAAAATGTCTACTAAGTACCATTCACGAGCTTCATGTCCACCTGGTTTGATACAAGACTTACAAAAACCACCAGCTTTAGTATAGTCAGTGATCTCTTCAACAGTTTTAAGGTCATTAAGTTTAATAACTTCTCTTAAAGTGTTAAGTGAAACACGTGCACATTCACATACAATGATCTCTTCTTCAAAACTTTCAGATTCTACACCAAGGTAAAGTCCAGCAGCTTTTTTAATAACATCATAAGCCATTACTGAACAGTGCATCTTTTGTGGTGGAACAGCAGGAGTGTCTGGATCATCACGAAGAGCAAGCTCAACATCAATGTTGGTAATCTTTACAGCTTCTTGTACAGTTTTACCAATACAAAGTTCAGTCATAACATCACTTGATGCGATAGCAGTACCACAACCAAAAGATTTAAATTTAGAATCTACAATCTTATCTGTCTTAGGATCAATCTCCCAGTAAAGACGCACTGCATCTCCACAAGATTCAGCCCCAAAATCAGCAACGATAAGCTTATGCCCACGTTTCTCTGCTTCTGCTTCAAAGATCTCCCCTTGGTGTTGGGGGTTATTCATTAATGTTGTTACTTTATTTGAGTAGGCATCCCATAGAGATTCCCCTAACATATCAGCTTTTGCCATAATATGCTCCTTTTTTAATAATTATTTAGTTTTAGTGGTGATGAAGTTCGCATTCTTGAACCTCTCCACCTTTAGTTGGTTTTTGTTTTGCAAATGAAGATGAGATTGCACGTAAACGTTCAACCGCACCTTTAAAGTGTGCTATTGTATAATCAATCTCTGCATCTGTAGTAAAACGCGATAATGAAAGTCTTATACCTGTATGAGCTAGCTCATTATCAGCACCGATAGCTAACATAACAGTGTTTGCTTCTAAGTCAGCACTTGCACAAGCTGAACCAGTTGATGCTCCAATTTGACTATTGTTAAGGTCCCAAAGCATACCCTCACCCTCAACTCCACGGATGGAGATTAAGATAGTATTTGGTGTACGATTTTCTCTATCACCAACACTAAAAGTATCACTTAGTTTTAAAAGTTCATCTTCTAAACGGTCGCGTTTTGCACGAATTTTAGCCATAGTCTCTTCTATATTTTTTGTTGCAAGTTCCATCGCTAGACCCATACCAACAATATAAGGAACATTAAGAGTTCCTGAACGACGACCACCCATATGCTCACCACCATGAAGAAGTGGGCTAAGTGCTTGAGAGTCTTTAATATAAAGACCACCAATCCCTTTAGGACCATGGAATTTATGTGCAGAAAATGACATAAAGTCTACATGTACTTTTGATACATCAACAGGGATTTTTCCAACTGCTTGTACTGCATCTGAGTGAAAAAGTACACCTTTTTCTTTACAAATCTCACCAATCTCTTCTATAGGAAAGATCATACCAGTTTCATTACTTGCCCACATAACACTTACAAGAGCTGTTTTTTCAGTGATGAAAGATTTTACAGTATGTGCTTCAACAACACCTTGGTCATTTACAGGCAGGTATGTTACTTTCACACCTTGCTCCTCTAAAAACTTACATGTTGAAAGTATAGATGGATGTTCAACCTCAGTTGTTACAATATGGTTCTTATCCCCATTTAAGATATGGTCAATCCATACCCCTTGAAGAACCCAATTGTTTGATTCAGTTGCACATGATGTAAATACGATGTCATCATTATCATTAGCATTGATAGCAGTATATGCCTGATCAATCGCTTTTGAAAGTGCTGGATGGCTTGCAGTACCAAACTTATGAAGTGAGTTAGGATTTCCATAAATCTCACTAAAAAATGGTTGCATAGCTTCTACCACTTGTGGATCACACATCGTAGTAGCATTATTATCTAAATAAACTTGCATATTTACCTCTTGTTTTTTATAGGGTTTTTTTAAATAGGACAATTTTTGTCTTCTTTTACTTTTGACATCATAATAGCTTTGTGATTATGATTAGCTTAAGGAAAATTAAGTTTCGTTCTGCTTTAAGAATTAAAACAGTATGAACTATTGTATAATCATTATATAGAAAATAAATATCGGGATGTTGATGTTAGATACCAAAGTAAGTAAAATTGTTGTTACATCTGTGTTATTCTTTTTTTTAATGATAGTAAGTAATTTTGTTGTTAATTATCTACATCAAAGTAAAACAGAATATTATCTAAAAGTGCAGAGTGATCTTCTTTCTGCAAAATATCAAACAAGCTATAAGTACTTTAAGATTATGTCTCACGATATTTATGCTATGTATATGCAAAATGAAAAGCTCATCTCATTACTAGAGAGAGTGGAGGCTAGTAGCTCTTCTGAAAAAGCACTTATAAGAGAAAAAGTATACAAACTTTTACTACGTAATTACAAAAGACTTACAAATATGGGAATCTCTCAAGTGCATTTTCATCTTCCTGACAATACAAGCTTTTTGCGAATGTATGCACCAAATAGTTATGGTGATGATTTGAGCTTAACACGCTACAGTGTTGTGAAAGTCAATAAAACAAAAAAACCTCAAGAGGGCTTTGAAGCTTGTGGTTTTATGACTGGCGTACGCTTTGTTTACCCAATCTTTGGAAATGATAAACACTACCTTGGAAGTATGGAGGTCTCATTTTCTACAAAACAGATGTTAAAAAGTATCACTGATGATTATATCTATGATTCACATATTTTGGTTTCAAAGAAAATTGTAAAAAATACTATTATAGAAAAAGAGTTTGGTATCACATACAAAGATACTTGGGAGACCCCTTTATATTATATTGAAGAGAGTACCCATAAGCAGATTAAAGATAAAAACTTTTACAATAAAATAAATACTGAAAAATTGCGAAAGCATATTGCAGATGGTATTGCAAAACATACTTCCTTTTCTGTTAAAGTGGTTTATAACTATAAACATATAGTGCTCTCATTTCACCCTTTAGAAGATGTAAGAGGGGAGAAAAACATCGCTTATATAGTCACTTACACACTTTCAAACTACATAAGTAATCTCGATATGGAACTTAGATATATACAGATGTTACTGTTTGCTGTCTTAGGGATGATGTATCTTTTTTCTTTGTATGTTATTCTTAACAGAGAAAAACTTAAAGAGCTAGCTCTTTTTGATCCATTGACAAAGCTTCCAAATCGTACTTTGTTTATGATTGAATTTCAAAATGAACTTAATCGTGCT
This sequence comes from Sulfurimonas sp., assembly GCA_027063645.1. Classification (GTDB taxonomy): domain Bacteria; phylum Campylobacterota; class Campylobacteria; order Campylobacterales; family Sulfurimonadaceae; genus Sulfurimonas. The sequence continues at coordinate 24,222 of JAMORK010000039.1, read as the reverse complement.
TTTCGACATAAAAACAGAGTAGCCCTTTTCTTTATAGATCTCGATGGATTTAAACAGGTCAATGATACTTATGGACACCATATAGGTGATGAACTTTTAAAACATGTAGGGGAGATTTTAGTCGCTTCAATCCGTAAGAACGATATAGCAGCAAGATTGAGTGGAGATGAATTCACTATTGTTTTAAGTGAGGTTGAGACTTTAGATCAGGTGATGCAAGTAGCCAATAAAATTTTAAACAAGATAAATGAGGATATAATTTTAGAACATAAAATTATTCATGTAGGGGCGAGCATAGGCATCTCGGTATATCCAGATGATTCCACAACTCTCCCTGACTTGATCAAGTATGCTGATAATGCAATGTATGATGCAAAACAGAATGGAAAAAATAATATCTGTATTTATAAAAAGGAAAAAAATAATGTGTAATTTTAATAATCAAACTGAAGAAACAAAGATGCTTATCCATCTTTTTATGGAAAAAGCGGCACAAAAAGTGGGTGGAATGAATTTTTTACTAGGTCTTATAGAAGCAATGCGAACAAAAAGACCAAGCCCTTTAATGCTTAAAGAGTGTCAAATTGCTTCAAACAATACAATCATCAAATGGAATAAGGTTGTCTTTAAAGATAAGGTCGATGTAATTGAACAGATTTTAGTAGCACATAAAGAGGCTCAAGAAAAAGATTTCAATATACTCAATGAAGAGAATAAAAAGAAGAAGAAAAATATTATCAATATGATGAGAGCACTTAGTCCTATTGAGTTTGTAGTTACTCCCCAAAATCCAAATGATGGAGAGGGGTTTAGTTTTCAAGTATTTGATGTTGTAGATGAAAACAATGTTAAATTAAACCCTATCTTTGTAGCGATGTTCTTTTGTACACCTGAATTTACAAAAAGAGCTATCAAGTATGACAGTTAAGTAAAAGCTAGATACAAGGAGTCTTCTATATTAGTAAAGAAATTTATCTATTTTATAGTTTCTCTTTGTATCACTTTTATGGTGTTACTTTTGGGTGTTTATCCTCAAGGAAAACAAGAACACTCTCAGTTTCTCTCCTTAGTAACATCTTTAACCCATCTTCCTGGGCTTGCTCTTAGCACAAGTTTTTTGGAAAGACGAGTAAGTGAGTATCAAGACCAATCAAATAGACTTTACCCTCAGATGAGATACTACAAAGAGATGGATTATGTCTATGCTAAGTAGATTGAATTTTCTTCTTCTTTTGCTTCTCAATTATAAGAAGAGGTATATTGCTACTTTTTTACTCTCTAGTGGACTTATCGCTATCTTAGCGAGTGTCTTATTTCTCTCCTCCTCGATTCAAGAGGAGCTTATGAGTACTTTAGAAAATCAAGCAGACTTTACAGTACAACATTATAAGTCAGGGCACCTCTTAAATACTCCAGAAAAATGGGTAGAGGAGTATTTAGATATCCCAGGTGTATCTAAAGTGCAGGGTCGCATTTATGGGACACATTATTATGAGCCAAAAGAGCAACATTTTATGCTTGTTGGTCTAGATATGTATGATGTGCAAATTGTCAAAGGGATGCAAAAACTCATAAACACTCTAGATATTGAAAAGTTTTTAGAGAGAAAAAATATGATTATAGGCTCAGGGGTTAAAGATTTTTTTGATAAGTATCACTATAGAAAGTATTATATCTTCAGACCACCTGATAGAACTAAAGAAAAAGTATATATCTATAAAGAGTTTCCAAAAGGGAGCGATCTTCTTACAAACGATATGATTGTGATGGATATGCCATTGGCAAGAAAGATATTGGGTATTGAGAAGGGGTATGTAAGCGATATTGTTATTGAGCTTTCTAATCCTGATGAGTACCAAAAGGTATATGAAAAGCTTATTGTTTCCCATTTTGATACAAGAATTATTACCAAAAAAGATATAGCCAAGCACTATACAAAACTCTTTAACTATAAGGGTGGTGTTTTTATGGCTTTGTATATTTTTGCTATTGTTACTTTTTTGCTTTTATTGTATCAGCGTTACTCTATGGTGGAGAGTTTAGATCTTAAAGAGATTGTTATCTTGCGAAGTACAGGATGGAGTATTGAGCAGATTATCTCTTTTAAGTTAGTAGAAAATTTCATTGTTGTTCTTAGTGCTTATCTTATTGGTGTAATACTAGCTTATATCTATGTATTTTTTCTTGATGCACCTTTACTAAGAGATATATTTTTAGGGAGTGCAAACTTAAGTATCCATCCTCAGTTTATGCCCTATATTAAGCCATTAGATCTTTTGATATTATTTGGTATCTTTGTTTTACCTTTTTTACTTGCTGTGGTGATCCCAGTATGGAAACTTTGTGTGAAAGATATGAGTGAGATGATACGATGATACAACTGCAAAATGTCAATAAGGTTTTTACAGATACCAATCACAATAATTTTCAAGCCTTAAAAGATATCTCTTTAGCTATTTCACCCAATGAGTGTGTTCTTTTGCATGGAAGTAGTGGGAGTGGTAAAACAACACTCCTGCATATTATCGCTTCTTTAATGAAACCAAGTTCAGGATTGGTAGAGGTGAAGGGGGAAAATATAGTATCACTTTCAGATTATCATGCCTCAGCCTATCGTCGAAGTACCATTGGCTATGTAACCCAATCTTTTTATCTTCTTGATAACTTAAGTGTAGAGGAAAATCTACTCCCTGCTTTGGTTTTAGAATCTTTATCTGAAAAAGAGATGGCACAAAAAATAAAAAAAGCACTCTCTTTGGCAAATATTGAACATAAGGCTAAACAAAAAGTCTCAACGCTCTCTGGTGGGGAAAAACAGCGCTGTATTATTGCTAGAGCTATTGTCAATGATGCAGAGATAGTTCTCTGTGATGAACCCACAGCAAATCTCGATAAAAAAAACTCTCTCTTTTTTCTAGGGTTGATACAAAATCTTAAAAATCTTAGAAAAACTATCTTAATAGCGACACATGATCCCATCTTTGAAAAACTTGAGTGTGTAGATAAGGTTTATAATCTAGAGGGAGGATCTCTTGAATGAGATATTAATCTCTCCACAAGTAAGCTTAGAACTTTTTTTAAGTAGTTTAGTGCTTCTTTTTTTGAGCTTTGCTCTTTATCATACTCTTTATATCTTGCTACGGTATGATAAAAATGCAACAAATGCACTGCAGTACGAACTAGAAAAGAGATCCCTCTTAACAACTACGATTATAAAAGTGGCTCTTTTAATCTCTATCTTTTTATTTATCTTATTTGTCTTGAGTATTGATACTCTTGCAGAACTCATCCCTGGGGCGATGTGTGGTGCTGGTGTGGTGAATTCTGGAATCTATGGCAGTCTACTTATAGCTTTAAAGTTTATAGTGATTGTACTAGCAATATTTTGGATTCAAGTAGATGAGGAGGATCAAAAAGCAAAAGGTTTTCCCTATTTTTCTTTGAAGATGTACCTTTATATTTTTCTGTATCTTCTTATAGCTCTTTCTTGGTTTTTGGAGTTGAACTTTTTTATGAGTTTAAGTGTTGAGGAACCAGTTCTATGTTGTTCTAATCTTTATACATCTCAAACAACTAGCTTTATGCTGGGGATGAGTATAGAAGAGATTGTAGTTGCTTTTTATATCACTTATCTTTTTATCTTACTTGCAACATACCTGAAAAAGAAAGTATTTTTATCACTTTTAAGTATCCTTTTTCTTTATCTTTCTTACATAACTATTGTTTATTTTTTTAGTACATATATCTATGAGCTTCCAACACATAAATGTCCCTATTGTATCTTGGCTAAGGAGTATTACTTTATAGGCTACTTTATCTATGGAGTCCTCGTTATGGCTAACTACTATGTTCTTTATGGGGTAGTATTCTCTTTTAAAGAGCATACAAAAAGTAAGATTATAACAGCATATACACTTTTTGTTGTGCTTGTCTCTTTCAAGTATATTTACTATTTTTTAAGCAACAATCTCTTTTTATAATTCTCCAAAGTTTAAAATGTTATTATGTAAGATATAGAAATGATACAAGGTTCTCTTATGTTAAAAAAACTTACAGTCGTGGTGTTTCTCTTCTCCTCTTGTGTAGCAGTTCTCGGTGCTGATGAAGATATGTCAAAATGGTTAAGACCATCAGAGGTTCCACAACCTAAAAATAATAAATTGACACCTGAGCGTATAGAACTTGGAAAATTACTTTATTTTGATGTAAGATTATCTAAGGATGATACCATCTCTTGTGCAACTTGTCATCACCCTCAACATGGTTGGACTGATGAGGTGCCAACATCAAAAGCAGTAGGGTATGATGGACGTGTTGGACCAAGAAACTCTCCAGTAATTCTCAATGCTGCATATCAACGTCATCAGTTTTGGGATGGTCGTGCAAGATCGTTGGAGCAACAAGCAACAGGTCCTATGTCTGCAGATGTAGAGATGAATATGCCTCTAGAGGAACTTATTCCAAAGCTAAATAAAATACAAGGCTATGTGGCCCTTTTTGAAAAAGCTTATCCAGGTGAGGGATTAACAAAAGAGACCTTAGCAAAGGCTGTTGCTTCCTTTGAGAGAACAGTTCTCTCTACAGAATCTCCTTTTGATAAATATGCAAGGGGGGATAAAAATGCGATTAGTGAAGATGCTAAAGAGGGTTTTGCCCTTTTTAAAGGGAAGGCACATTGTATAGATTGCCATGATGGTTGGAACTTTACTGATGGAAGTTTTCAAAATATTGGGCTTAATGATGGTGAGTTGCAAGGCAAAGAACTCGGACGTTATAATGTTAAAAATAGAGGGGCATGGTATGGTGTTTTTAAAACGCCAACACTTCGTGATGTTACAAAGTCCTATCCGTACTTTCATGATGGAAGTGTAAAAACATTAGAAGAAGCAACTGTGATTTGTGCAAGTGGTGGGCGCTATGAAAATGGAGTAAGAAATAAATCAGATGCAATGAAAGATAGAAAACTTACTCATGAAGAGGTAGCTAAGGTAGTTGAATTTATGAAGAGTTTAACAGGCCCAGATATCGATTTAAAAATTCCAACCAAATTCCCACAATAAGGATATACAATGAAAAAAACTGTTTTAGCTATGCTATTTGTCTCTCTTTCTCTTTTTGCAACAAACCATATTATAGATCAAAAGGGGAAGACCTTTATCCCCCATGAGATTTCAGTAAAACCAGGAGATAGGATCACATTTTTGAACTCTGATCCTTTTGCACATAATGCTTATACTGACGATGAAGATAATGAATTTGATATTGGTATGCAAAGTACAGGGACTGAAAAAAGTATTATAGTAAAGCCTGGTGGTGACTTTAGTGTAGAGTGTGCTATCCATCCAAATATGCTCTTAGAAGTTATAATGAAATAAGTAGAAGATGAAAATCTTATTCTATCTGATACTTGGAATATATCCCTTATTTGCAGCTTATGGGGATCCAGAAAATGATTTAGAAAAAGAGAAGATGCTTCATCTAGGGCAAGAGATATATGAAAAAACATGTATCTCTTGCCATGGAAAAGATGGGGAAACAAACCCAGAGATTAAGCTTATAGTCAAGCCAAGAAAACTGCAAAAAACACTTCTTACACAAGAACAATCTTTTGAAATTATTAAGTATGGAGCACACTACTTTGGTGCACATGCAGATATTATGCCAGCCTTTAAATATGTCTATGATGATGAGAAAATTGCAGCAGTCTCTTTGTATATCTCTGAACTCTTTAATATAGATAGAGAAGAAAAGATAAAGCATCTCTTGAAGTATTCAGCAAAACTTACTAAGGATGAAAAAGTAAATATGCATAGTGTAGGCAAAAAGATTTTTCAACAAAAATGTGCAAAATGCCATGGTGTATTAGGAGATGGGAAGAGTGAGTATGTTGAACAATCCAAGGAAGATAAAAATTTTATTTATCCCTACAATCTCACTAGAACACTTTTAAGTGAGCAACAGATTTTTCTATATGCAAAATTTGGTGGATATTTTTGGGGAGCAGATAAATCAGATATGCCTTCATGGAAACATAAATATAATGACATTCAGCTAAAATCAGTGGCAAGATATATAGAAGAAGAGATTAAAAAACTTAAAGAATAAAGCACCAAAACTCACTTTAAAGCTCTTATGTTATAATCGCGCCATTATTATAATTTAAGAGGTTCATATTATGGCTCAAACTATTACAGAAAAAATCTTCTCTGAGCATGTTGGTCGCGAGGTTTTTGCAGGTGAAATCATCCGCTCAAACATCGACATGGTTATAGGAAACGATATTACAACTCCTATCTCTATCTCAGCATTTAATCTAAGTGGTGCAGAAAAACTGGCAAATCCAGATGGTTTTTCTATTGTACTCGATCACTTTATCCCTGCTAAAGATATTGCATCAGCAAATCAAGCAAGAATCTCTCGTGATTTTGCAAAAAAACATAAGCTGAAAAACTTTTTTGATGAAAAAGATATGGGGATTGAACATGCACTTTTACCAGAAAAAGGGCTTGTAGTTCCTGGTGATGTTATTATCGGTGCTGATTCACACACTTGTACTCATGGTGCACTTGGAGCTTTCTCAACAGGTATGGGTTCAACTGACCTTGCATTTGCAATGATTACAGGTGGTAACTGGTTTAAAGTTCCTGAGTCTATTAAAGTTGTTCTTAGTGGTAAGCCTGGAAAGCATACAACGGGAAAAGATATCATCTTAGAGATTATTCGTATGATTGGTGTGGATGGTGCTCTTTATAAGACACTAGAATTTACAGGTTCAACAATTGAACACCTTACAATGGATGATAGATTTTCTATGTGTAATATGGCGATTGAAGCGGGTGCAAAATCTGGTATTGTTGCAGTGGATGATATCACAAGAGAATTTTTAGCAGACAAAAACTTGGCACGTGAGCCAAAAGAGCATTATTCTGATGAAGATGCAGTGTACTCTGAAATTCTTGAGATAGATGTTGCAAACCTCGACCCTGTAATTGCTTACCCATTTTTACCATCAAATGGGCACTCTGTAGTGCAAGCTGTAGCAGATAAGATTAAAGTAGATCAAGCATTTATCGGTTCTTGTACAAATGGGCGTTTAGCTGACTTAAAAGTGGCTGCTGAGATTTTAAAAGGGCATAGAGTGCATGAAGATGTACGTCTTATTGTTACTCCAGGAACACAAAAGATTCTTCGTGAAGCAAACCATTTAGGTTATATCGACATCATTGTTGAAGCTGGTGGGGTTGTAAGTAATCCAACTTGTGGAGCATGTCTTGGTGGATATATGGGAATCCTTGGTGACAATGAAGTTGCTATCTCTACAACAAATAGAAACTTTGTTGGACGTATGGGAAGTAGAAGTTCTAAGGTTTACCTTGCAAATTCAGCAGTTGCTGCAATCTCTGCAATCACAGGTTATATCACAGACCCGAGATAGAAATCACTAAGATTTCACTTTTCTTGGGTATAATTCAAGTACAATTCAATATAAAATACAAGGAAATAAAGATGAAAAAACTTCTTCTTATACCAGCACTTATGCTTGGTACTATGGCATTAGCAAATGACTATGCATATGAAATCTCTCCAATGGTTGGGTACAACATGGCAGAGGGAAATGTAGGGATAAAAGGTGACGATCACTATTTAGGTGGTGTAGAGTTACAATATAATCTTCCTGATTCAAACTTTTCTCCAGAGTTTTCTGTTCTTTATTCTCCAGATGTAGATAATGACAATGGTACAGACACTTCAGTAACTCGTGCACTTATTAATGGCGTTTACAGTTTTGATGCAATGGATTCTGTTGTACCATTTGTAAAAGCTGGTGCAGGGTATGAATTTGTTGGTAGTGATGTTAACGACAGAAACCTTGGTGGTATCGTTTTTGATGCAGGTGCTGGTGTGAAAGTTCCTCTAACAGAAGCATTATCTCTTAAAGCAGAAGCGATGTACTTAGCTAAAGTTGGAAATAACTACAATGTTCGTGTTGACAACAATGTTTTAGTACTTGCTGGTCTTAACTATGCATTTGGTGAAAGAGCTTCTAAGGCAGCTCCTGTTGCTGCTCCACTTGATGAAGATAACGATGGTGTTGTTGATGCAGAAGATAACTGTTTACATACTCCTGCAGGGACTAAAGTAGATGCTCTTGGATGTGCTCTTGTTCTTGATGGTGACGGTGATGGTGTAGCTGATGATTTAGATAAATGTCCTACTACACCAGCTGGTACAACAGTAGATGCTGCTGGTTGTAAAGTGGATGGTGATGATGATCAAGATGGCGTTCTTAACTCTAAAGATATCTGTCCAAATACTCCACTTGGTGAGGCAGTAAATGTAGATGGTTGTCCACTTATTGTAAATCTTGAGATTAACTTTGCAAATGATTCTGCTGTAGTTCCTGCTGATGTTGATGTTCTTATTCAAACTTATGCAGATTTCTTAAATAGATACACTAACTATGATGCGAAAATCGTTGGTTATACAGATTCACGTGGTAGTGCTTCATATAATCAAAAACTTTCCGAAAAACGTGCAAACGCTGTGAAAGATGCACTTATTGCTAAAGGTGTAAATCCAGCACAACTAAGTGCAATGGGTGCTGGTGAAGCAAACCCTATTGCATCAAACGATACAGCTGAAGGTCGTGCACAAAACAGAAGAATTGAAGCTGAGCTTACAAGAAACTAATGTTTAACACCCCTTGTGTCATCTTTGCGGGTGGCAAAAGTTCAAGGATGAAGAGAGATAAATCTCTTCTTCCTTTCTCTACATTTTCAACACTAACAGAGTATCAATACTCAAGACTTTCCCAAATATTTTCCACTGTATATATATCATCTAAAAACAAAGATAAGTTCTCTTTTGAAGCAAATTTTATAGAAGATAACTCTCAAGAGTATGCTCCAACAGCAGGTTTTATAGCAAGTTTTAAAAAACTTCAAAGTAAAAAGTTTTTTGCTATAAGTGTTGATACTCCATTTATTAGTAGTTATGAGATAAAAACACTTTTAGAAAAAGACAGTTCAAGTGTAGATGCAACAATAGCAAGAGTAGATGGTAAGATACAGCCAATGTGTGGCGTTTACCATCAGACTTTAGAAGAGAAATTTTTACAAATGCAAAAAGAGTCTCAACATAAATTGGGCTTTTTACTGAAAAGCGTAAAGACAAACTATGTAGACTTTTTTGATAGCGAACCCTTTTTAAATCTTAACCATCCCCATGAGTATGAAATAGCACTCAAACGTATCAAAACAAATCATTAACACCTCTTTGCTATAATAGTGTCAAACAAATACACTTTACAAAAGAGAATCAAATGAATTTAACACACCTAGATGAAAATCAAAGACCAAAAATGGTCGATGTAAGTGAGAAAGAGCAAACAACAAGAGTTGCTGTAGCGAGTGGAACTATAGAGATGAGCCGTGATGCTTATGATGCTATAGTATCTGAGACAACAAAAAAAGGCCCTGTTTTACAAACTGCAGTTATAGCAGCTATTATGGGAACAAAACAAACAAGCACTCTTATCCCCATGTGTCATCCACTCAATCTTAGTGGAATCAATTGTGATATAGAAGAGTTAGAAGATCTCCCCGGTTTTAAATTAACAGTGACTGCAAAACTTACAGGACAAACTGGAGTTGAGATGGAAGCATTAACAGGAACAAGTGTAGGGCTTTTAACAATTTACGATATGGTAAAAGCGATAGATAAAGGGATGATAATCCGTAATGTACAATTAGAATCTAAATCAGGAGGTAAAAGTGGTAACTTTAGACGATAAAAAAGTGGAACTTACATATCCATGTAACTGGTGTTATAAGGTGATTGCAAGTGAGAAAGAGGCTTTAGAAAAAGCGATTCATGATGTGATAGAAGAGAGAGAACATAAGCTTTCTCACTCTAACAGCTCAAAAACAGGGAAGTATGTAAGTATGAATCTTGATTTGCTTGTGCATAATGAAGATGATAGAACTTTTATATTTGAGGCATTGAAAAAGCATCAAGATATAAAAATGGTACTTTAAAAAGGGGTATAGAATGAATGTAGAAAAACTAAATGAAGAGCTTGAAAAGTCCTATAATAGAAGATTTAAAAGTGTAGAAAAAAGAGTTTCTTCTGCAATAGAAAATCTTATAGAGCATAATGAATTTGATGTAGATAAATTGAATTTAGCAGAGATGAAAAGTTTGGTAAACACTATTTTAAATTTAGAGACTTCATCTTTGCAAGAGGATGTAGAAACACTTCTTGCACAAAAAGAGTTAATTGAGAGAAGTTTAGAGAAAAAATATACACAACTTCAAGAGACAAAATACGATGTTTTTGATGTCTTAGAAGAGAGAGTTAAATCGAATGAGACTGCCTTAGCAAGACTGCATCAGGTAAAACTTCAGTCTATTGATCTTTATGACATCTTAAGTGAGATGGTTGAATCTGCACTTATCACTGCATTAGAAAAAGATAGTGATGGTGATATTAGCGAAACCACAATTGAAGTGATTAAAGAGATCACTTTTGAAGCTATCAAAGAGGGCTCACTCAATACTATACGTGTAAGAAAAATTCTTTCAACTATATTGATCGCTGCAATTGATCTCTCAGAAGCTACACCAAATAGAGCCCAAGAGATTCTCAGTGCTACACTTCGAGGTATGAGAAGTGGACTTATAAAATCGATAGATCGATTTAAAAAGAGACTTGCATATACACCTGTGGAAGCAAAACATATTTTGATAGAAGATTATGACACAATTATTGAAGATCTTAATCAGACAGATATTCTCTTCTCACAAGTGATAACTACACAGGCATCCCAAAGCTCTCCGGTGATAAACAGAATCCTTTTAGCTATCAATAAAGATATGCATTATGATTTAGAAGAGTTGGTACATATCTCTAAAGAAACTGCCGAGGTGATGAAAGAGAGATTTTCCTCTTTTGCCAAAAATGCAGTGAAGCGTGCAGATACAGCCTTTAAGTCTCCAAAAGCACAAGAGGCAAAACGTATGGGTATAGAAGCATGGGGTGTAGCAAAGGTAGCACTTGGTTCAGCAATTAAGTCTGCAAAAGATGCTATTGATAAAAAGTAACTTAAGGTTATATATTATAATTATGTGATAAACATCAGTTGCTATTATTTTATTATAATACATAATTATAACAAATAGGAGAATATTATGATGTTACATCCAGCTACAGCACACTTTGCAATGGTTTTACCCCTTGTTGCTTCAGTTTTTGGTCTAGTTTATATGTTTACAAAGAGTGAGGGGATGTCTAAGATATCTTCACGTCTTACATTAGTTGCAGCAATCGCAATGGTTGGTGTTTGGTATACAGGTTCGCAGGCTGGTCCTCAGATATATGATTATCTTAGTGAAGCAGGGCAACATGAACTCATTGAGCATAAAACACTTGGACTCTACCTTGCCATCGCGTTTGGTCTTATCGCATTTTTAAAAATTGTTGGATGTAGAATGAAAATCTTTGCCTTAGAGGCTTTGGCAGTTCTTTTACTCTTAGGTGGTACAGCAACAGTTTTTTTACAAGGAAAAGATGGTGGAGAGTTAGTTTATAACTATGGTATGCCATTTAAAGCATATATGATTGAAGACTCTTTAAAAGAAGCAGCCTTAGCAGCAGATGATGAAGATGAATGTGATGCTAAACTTGAAGCTTATGAAGATGCTATGGATGATATTCAGATGATAAGTGATGATGTAGATACGATCTATGGAAATAAACCATCTGAGCAATCTGAAACATCAGAGGAAGAGGAGGAGTAGTGAATCCTTCTCAAGAACAATTGAAAACCCTTTTTGCAAAAGAATTGGAGAAATACGCCAATAAAAAAGAATCTTTCAAGGCATATAGTCTCTGTATGAAAGAGATAAATGAGTGGCTAAAAAAGAGAGAAAAATAGGATGAATATTGTAGCATCAGAGCTCTATGAAACACAGCTAAAAGATATCTTAGATGAGATGATTGTTACAGATTATAAAGTTGCAAAAAACTTTAAATCTTATCTAGATACTATCATTATAAATATTCCAACAAAGTATAATAAATATAAGAAATCTATATATTATGACAATGACAATATCCGTGATGTAGTCCATGGTGGCTTTGTTATCCCCTTTTATGTAGATGAGAGTAATGACACTTTTGTGATATTAGGCATAGTTGAAAAAGAATAAATTTTAATTATGTTTCGATAAGTAACTCACAAAGCTCGAAATATCAATAATATCACATTTTTATCTCATTTTTTTGTATAATGATATGCGCCCTATATTTTTATTAAGTATAAAATGGCATAATGTGAAAGTAAAAAACTTTGTCTATTTATAGATAATCAGAGTTATATAAATTTTAAATAAAACTTAAAGTAATAACAAACTAAAAAGGAGAAAATGTGGATAATAAATCTCAACACGATAAGACGATCGACAGAAGAGAATTTTTCAGAAAATCAGCTGCTGCTTCAGTTGCTGCACTTGCTGGAACATCTGTAATGTCATCTGACGCGATGGCAGACGATCCTGCTATCATGCACCATGTACCATGGGGACAAGTTTGGGGGGATCCTGTAACAAAAAATCGTTACGGTGTACCTTCAAAATATGAGCATAATGTTACAAGAAGAAATACTAAGCTACTAGCTTCTGGAAACTTCCGTGCATCTATTGCTGTTACTCCAATCCAAGAATCTATGGGAATCATTACACCAAATGGTTTATTTTTCTCTCGTTCACACGGTGGTGTGGCACATGTAGATCCAAATGAATTTCGTTTAATGATTCACGGTTTGGTTGAGAAGCCAATCGTTCTTACATTAGAGCAACTTAAACGTTACCCAAGTGTAACTCGTACTCACTTTATTGAGTGTCCTGCCAATGGTGGACAAGAGTGGCGTGGACCACAATTTAACTCTGTTCAATTTGCAAAAGGTTTTATGTCTTGTGCTGAGTGGACTGGTGTTTATGTGAAAACTATTCTTGAAGATCTTGGTCTTAAGCCAGAAGCACAATGGATGCTTGCTGAAGGTTCAGACAACTCAGAGATGGGAAGAACTGTTCCTGTTGATAAAGTTCTTGATGATGCTATGATCGTTTGGGGACAAAATGGTGAAGCACTTCGTCCAGAACAAGGATACCCAGTAAGATTACTTCTTCCAGGTTGGGAAGGTAACCTTTGTGTTAAATGGCTAAAACGTCTTGAATTCTCAACTGAGCCTTGGTACTGTAAAGAAGAAACTTCTAAGTATACTGCTCTACAACCAAGTGGTAAAGCTATCCAACATTTCTATGCAAATGAGGTAAACTCAACTGTAACATCTCCATCTCCAGAGATTCCATGGACTAATCTTAAAGATGGTGATATCGTTGAGATAGAAGGTCTTGCATGGTCTGGTATGGGAACTATTACTGGAGTTGATTTATCATTTGATGGTGGAAACAACTATGTGAAAGCAAATCTTAAAGGTTTAGTACTTCCTAAATCATGGACACGTTGGAGCTATATGCACACATATAAAAAAGGGGAGAGACTTCTTCTTACTTCACGTGCTATGGACGATGCAGGTTATATTCAACCTACAATCGATCAAGAAGTAAGTATTATGGGTGTTGAATCAGTTTACCACAGAAATGCGGTTGAGACTTGGGAAGTAACAGCTACAGGTGAAGTTAACCATGTACAGATGAGAACACCAGGAGGGATAAAGAATGCTTAAATTAAATACTAAATTAATCGCAACAGCTTCAGCTGCAGCAGCGATTGCAGTACTTACAGTTGGTTGTATGCAAAATAGTGCAGAGCCAAAAGGTACTAACACAGTAAATGGAAAGCCAACTATTGATGGTGGTGTGATTTATCCTGTAGAAAATGATAAAACAGGTCCATACTATGTAAATCCACAAGTTGCACTAGATGCAAAAAAGATTTATAATGGTCGTGTTCCAACTGCGAATGAATTAAAAGCTTGGGATAAAGATGTAATGCCTGATGGTACTGGTTTACCAGAAGGTAGTGGTTCTGTTGAAGAGGGTGAAGAGATTTACGAAGCTAAGTGTGTTATGTGTCATGGTGACTTCGGTTCTGGTGGAGGTGGTTATCCAGCACTTTCAAAAGGAAACGGTTATGAGTTACAAAAGACTTTAACAAACAATAGATGGCATGATCCTGAAGCTGATGGACCAACTCGTGTATTTGGTTCTTACTGGCCACAAATTAGTACAATGTTCTGGTATATCAAAGATGGTATGCCTCATCCAAAATCAAAAACATTAAGTGATGATGAGACATATGCACTTACTGCATATATGCTTAACATTAATGAGATTGAGTATGAGGGTGAAGAGATTGATGACGAGTTTGTACTTAACCGTGAAAAAATGCTTAAAATCAAAATGCCAAATGAAAATGGTTTTATCCCTAACATTGATGGGCCAAATGCTTTAGATGATGTACGTACTTTTTATGCTAACCCAACAAACTTTGGTGCTATAAAAGTAAAAGCAAGTGAACGTTGTATGAAAGACTGTCAAGAAAAATCAGTTGTAGTAACACGTATTCAAGGTGCTGGTATCTCTAACTTTTTACCACCAATGTCTGATGTAAGAGATCTTCCAAAAGAGGATAACAAAGCAGAAGTAAAAGTAGATGTAAAAGAGGTGTATAATAATGCATGTGCAATGTGTCACTCTTCTTACTTAGCTCCTGGGAGTGATGAGTGGAAACCATTCCTTGCTGAAGGTATGGAAACAGTATACAAAAAAGCGATAGATGGTACAGAGGGTGGTATGCCTGCTAAAGGTGGTGCAGACTTATCTGATGCTAACTTCAAACTAGTAGTTGACTACATAGTTCACGGTAAATAAAACAAAAAGGAAACATTATGGAAAGAAGACAATTTTTAAACGTAACTTTAGGTGCATTAGCTTTAGCTGTTGTACCTGCAAGTGTAAAAGCAGAAGATTTTAGAAAATCAAAGCCAGCTGTATGGACAGCTCACACTGTTGATGATGCTATTAAAGCATTATATGGTTCTACTACACTTATCGAAGAGGGTGTACAACTGAAAGCTGCTGGTGAAAGTTTTGACAGTGGTAAGAAAGCTGTTGCCTCTTCTGGTGGTGCAATTCCAGTAGAATTTGGAACAAAAATAGCTGCAAAAACTATTGCTGTATTCCAAGATGCTAACCCAGAGTCAGCTGTATGTGTTATCTCTGCAACTAAATACTCTGTAAATGATTACTCAATTAAAATTAAAATGGGTAAACCAGGTACTATTACTGTAGTAGTTGAGGGTGAAGACGGTAAGCTTTATGCTGCTAAACAAACTTTAGATGTTGCACTTGGTGGATGTGAAGGTTAATCCCTTTACCTCTTTAAATTAAGAATAAAATATTAAGGAAATAAAATGGCTGGTATTAAAGTAAAAGCAAAATTAAAAGGTGGAGTAGTCAAAGTTAAAGCTATGGCTAAACATGAGATGTCTACATATAATATGATGGAGAAAAAAACAGGAAATAGAGATGATGCTAACTTCATTGAACATATCTCTGCAACTGTAAATGGTGAGACAGTATTTGATATGTCTACATCTCAATTCCTATCTAAAAACCCAATCTTCAAATTCCAATTTAAAGGTGACTTTAAAAAGGGTGATAAAGTGATGATGGTTGCTACAGATCGTAAAGGTAACACTATCAAAGGTAAAGGTAAGATCAAATAATAAGCATTTTTATGCTTATTAACTTCATATTCTTGGATGTAATAGATGCTTAAATTATTTATACTATCATTTATGGCTCTACTTACATTTGAGAGTAACCTCTTCTCAAAAACTATCAACATAGACGAAATTGTTAAAAATACAAATAAAGAAGTTATTGTATATCTTCACAAAATTGGTTGTAGCTACTGTAACTCTATGGAAGAGTTTACCTTAGATGATGACATAGTTAAAGAGTATATACAAGAGCATTATAAATTTATATCTATCAATGTGTCTTTAGAAGATAGAATCATCTATAAGGGTAAAGAAACGGGCGGTAAATGTTTTGCAAAAGATGTAGGCTATGCCTTTTATCCTGCTGTATTATTTTTAGATAGAGATGCAAAGATTAAGTATGTAAGTCTAGGTTACAAAGATGAGTTTGAATTTTTAGTGATTTTGAAATATATATATGAAGGTTTTTATAAAGATATCTCTTTAGATGAGTTTAAAGAGAAAGAGGGCTTTACTAAAGATATAGATAGTGAAATCACAGATAAGAGAAAAGATGCAAGGTAAAGTATTAAAGCTTTTTATAACTTCTGATGATGAAATAAAGAAAAGAGAAAGTGTAGAGTCTATAGAGCTTGATGCAGAAGGAGTTTTGCTAGATAAGTTTTATGGAAAAAATCTACAGCGTTCTGTTCTTTTAACATCACAAGAGAGTTATGCAATGGCTCATAATGAAAATATAGAGATTGATTATGGCTCTTTAGGGGAAAACATTCTTCTAGATATTAATCCATATTCACTAGATTGTGGGGCAAGACTTTTTATAGGTGATACAGAGTTTGAGATTACACAAAGTTGTACACTCTGTAAGGGTCTTTCTACATTAAATTCAAAACTTCCAAAGTTATTGAAGAACGATAGAGGTGTTTTTGCTAAGGTTATAAGTGGCAAAGGTACGATCAAAATAGGTGATAAAGTAAAATTCTAAATTATTAACTTTAATTATATGTAAATGATGCTAGAGTTTTATAATTCATCAAAAAACAAGGAGAAAATGTGAAAAAAATCTACACACTCGTTTTAGCTGCTTTCGTAGCTATGTCAATGGTTGCTTGTAATGGAACAAGTTCTGCTCCGGCAAAGCCAAAAGTTATTCAAGATGTTCAAGTATTTACTTCAGCAAATGCTGATGGAAAAGTTACTACAAAATCTATTGAGGATGCTTTTGACTCAGTTGGTTTATCTGTTCCTGGTAACAACGATATGAATAAACCATTCTCATTAAGATTCAAAAAAACTTACTATAAAACATATAACTTAGCTATGTATATCAGTAATGATTTAACTTTTAATCTTATTAAGAAATATCCACAATTTGGTGCTTTAACACCACTAACAATGTCAATTTGGGAAGATAAAGAAGGAAATATGAATGTTTCTACTTTAACTATCAATGGTATGGCAAGAGCTACTCAAATCCCTGTAAATGATCCTGATTTAGTTGCATATGGTCTTTTAATTGAAAAAGCACTTAAAACTGCAATGCCAAATGGTCACTTTAAAGAGTTAGCATATACTCCAAGTCACAATGGAAAACCTTTACAGGTAAACTTCTCTACAGAAGTTGAACTTGATGAAGATGCTACAATGGAAGACTATGTAGAAGATTTTGAAACTGAATTTGAAGGTGAGTTAGAGCCTGCTGGTTTCTTACTTCCAAACTACACAAATGTTCAAGAAGAGATTTTTGATGACAAGGGATATACTGATGTATATGACTTTTTTCACACATACTCTATTTGTAAATTTGAAGTAATTTTCCCAGTATCTAAACTTCACCCAGAAGCTGGTGCATGGGCTCCATGTTCATTCTATCTTTACAAAAAGAAAGATGAAAATGTAATGAAAATGGGATTCTTAAGTGTTGAAAACTGGATCACTACAGTTGATATTCAAGATAAAGAATCAATTGAACCATTACAAAAAGCACAAAATACTATTAAAGAAGTAATTAACTCTATTATTGAGTAGTTGCTTTACACTCGCTTTATGCGAGTGTTGGTATATCCAAAAAAGTAAATTTATCGAAGTTTAGTTTTTTGAATATTATAAAAAGGAACTATATGCGATTATTTGATTCTTTGGTGGGGATGGCTACATTAAGCACACTCCTTGTAAGCGGGGTAAGTGCCAAGTTTATACCAAGCGAGAACACAAAGCTTGCAGTGGAGTATACGATTGATGATGCTGATGCAAATTTTGATAAAAACTTTTTTGAGTTTACAAAACAGCCATTGGAAGATATAGGTTTTTACCTAAATGATCCACACCATAATGTACAAAATGTTTATGTGAAACAAGTGGGTGAAACACAACTAGAACAGCTTTCATTTTCCTCTTTAGTCAATGATGCACAGGCAAGACCTTTGATGAATATAGATCCCCGTATAGGTGGATTTACTCCATTTAATCTTGTTATCTATAGAAAACTTGCAGATCATAAAACAGTGATTACTCATATTATGCCTGAGGCTGCTCTTGATATTCTTCAAGTTGAAGATAAAGAGGTGAGAAAGAGTTTTATTAAGATGTTTGAACCTTTAGATGCTGCTATAGAAGCAAAGTATTCAGGAGCGATAAAATCATACACTAAACTTCACGGTTTGGCTGATAAAACGATGATGAACTTTGAGATCCCCTTTGAAACTCCAGAAGATATTGATGACTTTTTTGATGAGTTTCAAGAGGAATTTGAGGGTGCTTTTGAGAGAAAAGGGTATATCATCGCTGGATTTTACAATATGAAGTATAGTCTTAACACAGATGAAGATGTACTTCCTGGGTATGATCAGTATGTGGTATGGTCATTATGCCATATCCCATTTTCATATACAATCTTTGACGGTAAAAAACCTTTACCAAAAGCAGCGATGTTTGCACCATGTTCTATGTATGCATATATAAAAGCTGGGGAGAATAAGATTGTAATTGGTATGCCAACACTTCATGCTTGGGCAGCTGCATTAAATATTACAGATCCACAGAAGATGAAAAAGATTGAGCAGTTAGATACAGAGATACCTGCTATAATCCACTCTTTAGGTGGTATAGACACTCCAAACACAAACCCACTAGCAAAATAAGCTTCAAGCTTATTTTGTTTGACTACTTATAGTACTTTACGACACCATCCATTTTTGAACCCATATTTAAGAGTAACATATCTGCAATCACAAGTGCAGCCATCGCTTCACATACAACAGTTCCACGAATAGCAACACAAGGATCATGACGCCCTTTAAGAGCAAAGTCTACCTCTTCATTGTTTTTAGTGATAGTGTGTTGCGTTTTGAAAATAGAGGGTGTTGGCTTAAAGTAAACATTGAGAACTATATCTTCACCATTACTGATACCACCTAAGATACCACCAGCATGATTAGACTCAAAGCCATGAGAGCGAATTTGATCATTGTTTTGTGAGCCAAAAGCACGAGCACTTAAAACGCCATCACCTATCTCTACTGCTTTGACAGCATTGAGTCCCATCATCGCATCTGCTAAAACGCCATCAAGTTTATAATAAAGAGGTTGTCCTAATCCAATTGGTGCACCTTTTATGAGTACACGTGAAACGCCACCAACAGAATCATGATTATTCTTAGCCTTAAGGATTGCTTCTTTTTGTGCCTCTTCCACTGAGCTATCTAGTGCATAGATAATACTAGATTTTGCAACCTTATAGTCAAAGTTTGTAGCTTGTATGCCATTAACTTCACTAATGCCACTAAGTACCTCTATATCGAGCTCTTTGAGCATGAGCTTTGCTATCGCTCCTGCAGCAACACGAGCAGCCGTTTCACGAGCAGAGCTTCGACCACCACCACGATAATCACGTAGGCCATATTTTTCAAAGTAAGTAAAATCAGCATGCCCTGGACGAAAAACATCTTTGATATTTGTGTAGTCTTTTGATTTTTGATTTGTATTGTAGATAATCATAGCAATGGGAGTACCAGTGCTTAGGCCTTCAAAAACTCCACTAAGAATCTCAACTTTGTCTGCCTCTTTTCTTGCAGTTTCAAACTCACTTTTCCCCGGTTTACGACGATCAAGTTCACTTTGAATGTACTCTTCATCTATTTTGAGACCAGCTGGAACACCATCAAGCAAACAGCCTATAGCTTTTCCGTGGGATTCACCAAAGGTACTAAAACGTAACTTCATTCCAAAACTGTTCACTATTTTTCCTTCTTGAGTAGATCAACAGCAATTTTTGCTGCTTCTTGTTGTGCTATTTTTTTACTTTTACCTATTGCTCTAGCATACTCTTTATCTTCAATGAATACACCAACTTCGAACTCTTTTTGATGATCAGGTCCACGTGATGCCATCACTTTATATTCTGGTGTTATGCCAAATCTAGCTTGAGTAAGCTCTTGAAGTGTTGTTTTAAAATCCCTAAAAAGAAAGTCTAAAGAGATCTCTTTATGGTTTTCCTCGATAAGTTTAATTGCTATTTGCTCCACTGTTTTTAATCCAGCTTCAAGGTAGATAGCTCCCATTACAGCTTCAAAAGCGTTGGAGAGAAGAGAAGATTTTTCACGGCCACCATTATTTTCTTCAGCATTGGAGAGAAGTATATAATCTCCGAGGTGTAAAGAGCGGGCAAGTTTGTCAAAACCTGTTTCATTGACAAGTGAAGCTCTTATCTTCGAGAGTTTACCTTCATCAGATTTTTCAAATTTTTTGTAAAGGTATTCCCCTACAATTAAATCTAAAACAGCATCTCCTAAAAACTCTAACCGCTCATTGTCGTATGACTGTTTGTAGCTTTTGTGTGTGAGTGCTTCAATGATAAGTTTCTTATCTTGAAACACATAGTTGAGTTGTTTTTCTAAAGTTTCTATATTTTTATGCATCTTATCCCCGTTTAACTCTTATGAGAGTTTCTCTTTCATCGCTTCTTCAGCATCATGTGTAAGTTTGTCACAGTGTTCATTCTCTTTATGGATCTTAGTTACTCTATAACACTTTACAGTTCCATCCTATTGTTTGTAGTGTGCTCAAAAGCTCCAGAGAGCTTTTTTTCTCTACCTCCAAAGTGGAGAATAGCACCATATCCACCAGGATTAGGATTGCCTAAGGCACTTCTATCACTGAAAAGAGTTATTTTCTTCACTAAAATCCTTACGATAATCTTTGCTTAAGTTCCACTCCACTTTAGATGTATCAATCGCATGGCAGTAACTACATCGAGTAAAAGCAAAGGGGTGTACTTGTTTACAGCTATCACATAAGTACTCAAAATTGAGATTTGCATTGACAGAGCTTTCTTTCAGCTGTATAAGCACATCAAATTCAAATACGGAACTTCCTTGTGCAAGGTTTATATCTCCCCTTGCACTGTAGAGTTCCCGCAGAAAACTATTTTTTGAAATTATAGCTAAATCCAAGTTTTTTGAATCTAAATTCCATAAAATATCGGCTAAGAGTTCGCTCTTTGAACTATCGAAGTGTTTCCATGCCTGTTTAGGGTCTATGCGGAAAAGAAATTCAAAGACAAGATAGCTAAGTTGATGAGTATTATCATAAATTTCTAGGAGTTGTTGTACTTTTTCATCATTTGAAAGAGCTATATTGTTGAGAAGCTCTAGCGATTGTAAATAAGCCTTTTCATTGGTGATATCTATCTGTAACTCATCAAGTGGTTCAAGAACATCCAAGGCAGCCTTGTAATCCCTCATATACTCATATACAAGTAAGAGGTAGTTAAGTGCTTGTGGGGTACGTGGAGATTTTTTTAAAATTTCTAAAAAGATCTGTTTTGCCCGTTCTAAAAAACCTGCCTTAAAGTAAGTTTTTCCAAGTAAAAACATCGTCTCTTTTGTGTTACTAGAATTAGGGAGCTTAAGAATTTCATTGTAGATCTCTATACTTTTTTCATAATCCCCATTTTTATAATAGGAGCTTGCAAGCAGTAGCCATGATTTTTCAGATAATTCACCGCTAGATATAAGAATTTTGAGTTCACTTTGACTTGGAAGTGAGCGAAATTGTTGCAAAAATTTATCAAGATGACGTGAATCCTCTTTTGTTTTATACCGTCCCCACCAGTAGGAGAAAAAAGTGATTATAAAAATGATGGCAAAAAAGATGATGATGGAGAAAAGGGGATCCCGAAATTCTATAAAAAAAGTACCCATTAGTTATAAACCACTATGCCATAATCATTTTTAAGATTATAAAATGTAGAGTCTGCACTAATCTCTAGGTCTTTCATCTTTCCAAGTTGGATGATAGAGCTTTTTGAAACTTTAATGCCATTTTCCCTGAAAAACTTTTTAATATTGACAAATTTTATATCTTCAACAAATTTATACTCAAACTCTTTATAGAGTTTCATCTTCTCATAGGAGAAAATATGTTCATTGACATGGAGTTGATCAGAAGCGAATTTGATAGGAAGATAGCCTGAGAGATCGGTAAGGATATTTTCAACATGCTCATGTTTTGATGGTAAAGTATTTTTTTGAATAAAAAGGTATTTGTTATTAAGTTTTAAAGTGGGAGTGTTTTTCCAGTACTTGTATGCTGGATTGGAAACACCGAGTTTAGAGGAGACTTCACGCCAAAGCCAAAAAGAGTTCAATGTATTTGGTATATGTGACATGCTCAAAACTCCTCTGCAAAGATAGTATAAACTCTATCATATTTAAGATTAAGATTGAGTAAAAAAATTCTTGAAAATGAAAAACAAGTAGAGATCTAATGGAGTAATTAAACTCTTAAAAGCCTTTTTTTAAAATAGTAAAATGAGATTTTGAATTTTATTGTAAGCTTATGAAATAAATGCAATTTCCCCCCCCCAACGGCATTAAGTTAAGCCTATGAGCACCTATTTTTGGTACTTTTAACTGATTAATTTCCAACATTTTTCTTCTTTCTTTTAAGATGATTTATAGAATTTGCAGCAATGGTAGATTTGTGAATATCTTTATCTAGTCGTGGCTTTGATTTTCGATTTGGTCGAATAACGATTGTATTGGTTAAAAATAACTTCTCCATCTGTTCTAACATCTCATCTATAGGGTTATCTAGGTAAAGTAAATCAAACACCTTATGCTTTATTATGTTGAAGGATACAGCTTTATTAACTTTTTGCACATATTTATTATCTTTGGTCTTCTCTTTTAAGTCCTGATTGATATCATAAGTCATCATTGACTCATAGTTTGTAAGGAATATTGTTGCAAAGAAGTCTTGTTTTACAGCAAGAGCTGTTTGACCTGTAAAATTCTCCAAAGAGAGCCTATTTTTAATAAGGTCGAAATATGTCTCAATTCCCCATCTTAAAGCATATAGTTCTTTAAATTCTGAAGTTTTTAATCTGTTGTTATCTATTACATTAGTAGCTAAAACTTCCACTGTCCCATTATCTAAAATAACCTGCACAAATCGTATCTTCATTTTAGTTGGTATATTTTCACTTCTCAGTGTATCTTTCAAATATTTCGGTGCATTTATCTCAAGAATAACATCTTTTTTTTCACTATGTGCATCAAAAAGAAATTTTGCTTTTGAAAATACATTTTTTCTAAGTCGACAAAGAATATTTGTTTTATTGTAAGCTGCTGCAAATAGTTCAAATGAAGGATATCCTCTATCCATAAGAGTTAAATCATCTTTTTTAGCATAGTGCAAATGTTTTACTGCTAAAGTCCTCTCATCATAAGCTATGAGATTATTCTCTTCACTCTTATTTTTATTATTTATAGAAGAATCTATTGCAATATTGTTGAGAACATCAAAAAGACAAGATATTCGCGCTTGAGACACATCTTTTGCAAACTCTTTAATTTGACATTTAACCTTCATAGGATTAAATTCTTTTTTTACATCATCTGTATTTGGTAGAGTCGTAACAGAACCGTCAATAGCAAGTATTCTAAAGCCATGATATGTTTCGTACTCACCATCTTTATAAAATATATCGCGAGCCATCTGGGCAAACTCTTCAAAAGCTGTATAATTTAACTTTGCTCTGGCTTGCGTATAAGCACTATTAGAGATAGTAACATCCTCTCCCAAATCTAATTGGGTATCATTGATGCTGTTTTGTAAAGATTTATTACTCTTTTTAATCATCATAGTCATAATTTTATCGAATCCTAACTTTCTATCTCTTGTAAAACTGTTTTTACCAATTTTATGTCTGTTTTTAAAACTTTCTTCTCTTTTAGTACCTTTAAAAACTACCGAAATTTCAGTAGTTTTTTTTAACATAACCAATCCTTCATATAATATATATTATAGCCAAAAAGTGCTTTCAAAAACCTTTGCAAATCCCTATAAATAGGGATTCATAAGTGTATTAGAAACAGTTTCAAGCAACAAATTCAAAGATTTTTACCCTTTATTTTTTCAATGTGTACCTTTTACTCAATTGCTTAACTTAATGGCGGTGGGGGGGGGAGAG
>JAMORK010000038.1 GCA_027063645.1 Sulfurimonas sp. | reverse complement strand
TATGGCAACAGCAGCTAAAATCCCCAAGATCACAATGACAAATATCAGTTCTATCATCGTGAAAGCTTTTTTCCCATAAAGCATAGCTTAAACCTTTTTATAAATAAATTGTGTTCAGTATAAGTAAAGTTTGTTTAGAAAAAGATTAAATGAAGATTTAGTGAGAATATACATTCCCATGGAGGCCATGGGAATGTGTTAAATGATCTTCATACTTTTTTAGTATGAAGATAAAAGTAATTAAAAACTACCAAACAACTTTTTGTCCACCAAATGAGTGTGTTTTGTTCAAATCTTGAGCAGACACAACATCTTGAATTTTCTTACATAAAGCATTTGGACCTGATGCTAAAGATACAGATACATTACCATCAGCAATCGCTGCTGCAGTAGTATTAAAATCAACACAATCTGCACCATTAACTTGATAGCTTGGAGATGTTGTTAAGTTACCATCACTCGAAAGTTTCACATTAGTCATGTCAGATATATTTCCAAATTTACCTTGTGCAGTATAGTAAGCACCAAAATCTTGAATTACCGTTGCAATTTCAGTAACACTTTTAGCAATCTTAGCATCATCACGTGTAGCTGCAAGTTTTGGAATAGCAACTGCTGCTAAAATACCTAAAATAACGATAACGAAGATCAATTCGATCATTGTAAAACCAGCTCTTTTCATAAGAACTCCTTGAATATTTAAAAATTTGGATTACACTAGTAACCTTAAGAGGTATTATGAACCTTATAAGATTAAGACTTACTTAAACTCACTATTTGCTTCCCAAATATAGGGATTTTGTGAGATTACTAAAAAAAATTATTTAAAACATTTAAAACTAGTTTTTTAAATTACTATTTTGGAACTAAAATTGCTTACACTCTTTTAAATTAATCTATAGAGAGGTTTATAATGAGTTATCAAATTTCGCGTTCAGCACAACTTGCATCTGCTGCACTTGATTATAGAGCAGCTCGTCAAGATATGATTGCATCAAATATTGCCAATGCAGACACACCCAACTATAAACCTCGTGATATTCGCTTTGAAGATGCTCTTGCTGCCAAACGAGCAGAGATTTTCAACGACAACAAAGGGCAACTCAAACTTGCTCAAACAAATGGTAGTCATCTTGCACCTGAAAAAGAGAGTGCAAGTATCAAGCCTACACTCTATTACAGAGATGGTCATATGGCTAGAAATGATGGAAACTCTGTTGATATAGATGTAGAAACAACAGAGATGAGTAAGAACTCTGTGATGTTCAATGCACTTGTTATGGCAAAGAAAAAAGATAGTGCTATCTTTAGAAGTGTGATCGAAGCATCACAAAAAGTAAACTAGGAACACTAAGATGAGTAATTTTTTAAACAGTTTTGATATATCGGGTTATGGGCTCTCAGCTCAACGTGTACGTGTTAACACCATCTCAAGCAATATCGCCAATGCACAAACAACTCGTACTGAAGAGGGTGGGCCCTACCGTCGTAAAGAGGTTGTGTTTCGTGCCATAGATTTTAATGAAGAGTACAATAAAGCACTTGGAGAGATGAGCCAAAGTTCAAAGTATGAAGACCCTTTAAATGAGGGAGAATTTGGTAAAAAGGTAAATCCTGCTATAATGAGTGTCATAGTAGACAAAGTTATCAGAGATGATTCTAAACCAAAAATGAAGTTTGAACCAAATCATCCCGATGCAGATGCAAATGGGTATGTTGCATATCCAAATATTAACCCTGTGATCGAAATGGCCGATCTAGTAGAAGCAACTCGCTCTTACCAAGCAAATGTTGCTGCATTTCAAAGTTCTAAAGATATGGCAAACTCTGCTATCTCTTTGTTACAGTAAAGGAAAAGATAAGTTATGAATAATGTTAATGGCATTTCAGGCACATCAACTGCCGACTTATTAAAACAAAAATCAAAAGTTGAAAACAATGGTGGAGCTGCCTTTGCTGAGCAGTTAAAATCTGCTATCAACGAAGTAAACGAATACCAAGAGGGTTCAGAAGAGGCATTAGCTGATCTTGCAACTGGTCAAGTTAAAGATCTTCATCAAGCAGCTTTAGCGATTGGTAAAGCTGAAACAAGTATGAAACTTATGCTAGAGATTAGAAACAAAGCTCTCAATGCATACAAAGAGCTAGGTAGAACACAACTATAGAAAATACAAAAAAGAGTAAAAGCAAAAAGATACTTTCGCTCTATATCCTTTTGTCCTTAGGATTTATAGTTTTCTTAAGTGTTATGCTTGTCAATGTTCTCAAGTCTCGTCACACCCCCTCTCTTTATGCAAAAGAGAGTTCAAAAGCCCAAAGAGGCAGTATCATCTCTGCGGATGGTTTTCACCTTGCATCAACAAAAAAACTTTACAAAGCTGTTGTCAATACCAGATACATAGACCCACAAAAAAAAGAACTTTTCATCTCCCTTTTTAGTATCTACTCTGGCATCGATGAAAAAAAGATCAAACAAAGACTCAAAAAACGCAGAGGTGTAGTTGTACTAAGTTATAACATCACACAGATTCAAGCCCAATACCTTAAAAAACTAGCCCGTGAACTTCGCCGTTTTAAAGTATTTATGGAACTAAAAAATCCAAAAACTGGTTATCGTTCCATCCATGGTTTAAGTATTATTGAGAGTGGGGAGAGTCGAGAGTATCCTTATGGGGATCTTTTAACCCCTATTATAGGCTACCCTCATAAACTTGAAGAGGATGGATACACTCATATCAAAGGGGTAAAAGGGCTTGAGAAACGTTTTGATGAAGAGTTACATGCAAGACAAAATGGTTCATCTCGTGGTAAACGCGATGTAAACTCTTACATCATTTTAAATAAAGAGAGTTTTACAAAACAAAAGATAGATGGGCTCGATATAAAACTCACTATCCCTATCTCTTTACAAATTAAAATAGAACGTATGCTTGATACTATGAAAAAAAAGCTACAAGCTAAGCAGATTATGATTGCTATTATGGACTCAAGAACAGGCGATGTTTTAAGTATGGCCTCTTCTAATAGATTTTTACCTAAGCATATCAAACGCAGTGACTATCCCTCTTTGCGTTCTGGGATGACAGAGTATAGTTTTGAGCCTGGAAGTGTTATTAAACCTATCACCTTTTCTCTCCTTTTAGAGCATAAGCTTGTCAATCCTTATGACTTAGTCAATGGTCACAATGGCCGATTTAAAATTGGTCGTAAAGTGATAACAGATGAGCATAGATTTGATTGGCTCTCTGCGGAAGATGTTATAGTCTACTCCTCCAATGTTGGTATAGCACAGCTTGCACAAAAACTCTCTGGTTATGAGTTTTATAATGGGCTTGATAAATTTGGTTTTGGACATAGATCCACCCCCGATATGATCTATGAAAGAGCTGGTTCTATCCCCTCTGCAAAACGGCTTGAAAATGAGATCTATAAGGCTACCTGTTCTTACGGTTATGGTATGAGAGCAAATCTTATGCAAGTATTACGGGCCTACAGTGCATTTAACAATAATGGCCGTATGGTTTACCCAAGAATCGTCAATGCTTTTATAGATGAGCATGGTGTAGAAAAAATATCTGAAGAGTTAGAAAGTGTTGAAGTGATTAGTAGTGCAACTGCTGCAAGAATGAAAAAGATTCTTATTAAAACAGTCAATA
>JAMORK010000037.1 GCA_027063645.1 Sulfurimonas sp. | reverse complement strand
CAATAGAACAAAAAACTACTTATGTTGAAGATAAAGATAGAAATTTTACTCTGCAAGAGTATGTAGATAAAGCAGGTGCCTATATGAAGGCTCATGAAAATGACAAAACAGAGTCCAATGTCCAAAAAATGAACTCTCTGCCAGTTATTGGTAAGTAGGAAAATTCCTACTTACTTAGCATCCCAAGCTAAAACAGTTTTTCCCTCTTCATTTGTCTCAGCCGCAGCCATCCCCATTACATTGTAACCACTATCTACATAGTGTACTTCACCAGTAACCCCTGAAGCAAGATCACTTAGTAGATACATAGCAGAGTTTCCAACCTGATCAGTTGTCACATTGCGTTTAAGTGGTGCATTTACTTCATTCCAGTTAAGAATCTGTTTAAAATCACCTATGCCTGCTGCTGCTAGTGTGCGGATAGGTCCAGCAGAGATCGCATTGACACGTTGCCCTTTTTTTCCTAAATCGACTGCCATGTAACGAACAGTAGATTCAAGTGCTGCTTTTGCTACACCCATAACATTGTAGTTTACAATGTATTTTGGTCCACCAAGGTAAGAGAGTGTTAATATAGAAGCATCATCGCTAAGAACAGATTCTAACTTATTGGTCAAATCTATAAGAGAATATACTGATACATTCATAGCAATTTCAAAGGCTTCTTTAGTAGTTTTCATAAAAGGCTCAGAGAGTGCCTCTTTTGGAGCAAACGCCACAGAGTGTACTAAAAAGTCAATCTTTCCAAAATCTTTCTCAATTTTTTCAGCAAGTCCATCCATATGTTCAGGGTTAGATACATCTAACTCGTATACATATTCACTCCCAAACTCTTTAGCAATAGGCTCAACTCTTTTTTTAAGTGCATCATTGAGGTATGTAAATGCCATCTCAGCACCCTGAGCTGCACAAGATTTTGCAATCCCATATGCTATCGATTTATTGTTTGCAAGCCCAACGATAAGACCCTTTTTCCCCTTCATTACCATTCTCTATCTCTCCTGTTTATTTGTTAATTGATCTGCATACGATATCATGCTGCAAAAGTGCTCTGCATATAAAGCAGCACTTCCTACTAAAATGCCATCTACATTTTCAAGTGCTAGAACCTCTTTTGCATTTGTCACTTTTACACTCCCACCGTATAAAAGTGGTGCTTTTGATTTTATTTTCAGTTCGCTATGGATTTGTTGAATATCTTCAAGTGTAGGTGTTAGACCTGTCCCTATAGCCCATACTGGTTCATAAGCGATGATAAGATTTTCATATTCGGTATCTATCCCTTCATATTGAGAA
The DNA here is from genome assembly GCA_027063645.1 of Sulfurimonas sp. Lineage (GTDB taxonomy): Bacteria > Campylobacterota > Campylobacteria > Campylobacterales > Sulfurimonadaceae > Sulfurimonas. Next base: position 73,280 of record JAMORK010000037.1, on the reverse strand, counting down.
GATATATATTCCATCATCTCATCCTTACCAGCTTCACGTTTTTCAAGTGGTTCACCCACACAATAAACAATCTTAAAACCAAGATTTTTATAAAAATTAAACTTCTCTATAATAGTAGTTTGCGTTTCACCTAAAATATGACGACGTTCACTGTGACCTATAAGAATCGTTTTAATTGAAAATTCATCTAAATGATCAAGCCCTATCTCACCCGTAAACGCACCATTTTTTGTTGCATATGCATTTTGAGCACCTACAGTAACTCCACCATCAAAAGAATCCAAACTTGATGTAGCAGGAAACACTAAAACTTCTTGAGTTGAATCGCTCTTTTTAAGATAGTTTTCTAACTCTTCTATATATTCACTTGTTTGTTTACGAGTTAAATTTGTTTTTAGGTTGGCTGCTATGATCATCTTTTAGTCCTCTTTTATAATTAAAGGTGCTACACCCGGAAGTATTTTACCCTCTAGTAACTCTAGTGATGCTCCACCACCAGTTGAGATGAAACTCATCTCTTCATCGACACCTATACGTTGCACAAGGTCAGCAGTATCACCACCACCTACAACTGTAGTTGCATAAGAATCTGCTACAAAATGAGCTATCTTCGAGCTGCCACGAGCAAATTTCTCCATCTCATAAACACCCATAGGGCCATTCCAAAGTACAGTTTGTACATCATTAAGACCTTCACGGTAAAGTCTTACAGTCGCAGGACCAATGTCAAGACCCATCCAACCATTTGGAATCTCTTGAGCAGTAACAAGTTTACTTACTGCATCTTCTGCAAATTTATCTGCTGCAACAACATCTACTGGTAAGTAGAGTTTTACACCAAGTTTTTTTGCTTCATCCATAATGTGTTGTGCATCTTCAAGTAAATCATCCTCAACTAAAGAAGCTCCAATATCATACCCCATCTGTTTTAGGAATGTAAAAGCCATCCCACCACCAATGAAAATCTTGTCCACTTTTGGTAAAAGATTTACAAGTGCTTCAAGCTTTCCAGATACTTTTGAACCACCTACAATAGCGGCAAAAGGACGAACAGGGTTATTGATAAGTTTTCCAAAAAATTGAATCTCACGTTCTAGTAAAAAACCAGCTGCTTTATGTTGAGTGTCAAAGAAATTAGTGATCCCCTCTACAGATGCATGTGCACGGTGACTTACACCAAAGGCATCATTCACATAAAAATCTGCCATTGAAGCAAGTTTTTTTGAAAGTGCCTCATCGTTTTTTGTCTCGCCAGCTTCAAAACGAAGATTTTCTAAAAGAAGTACCTCATGACGTGGTAGATCTTTTGCTTTTTGCATCGCATCTTCACCTACAACATCACTTGCTAGCTCCACATGGCGTTTAAGAAGTTGTTGTAAACGACGAGCAACAGGTGCTAAAGAGTATTTTTCTACCACTTCACCCTTTGGACGACCTAGATGTGAAGCTAAGATAACAGCACAATCTTGGTCTAAACAATAGTTAATGGTTGCAACAGCAGAGCGAATACGTCTATCATCAGAGATATTTCCAAACTCATCCATTGGGACATTAAAATCACATCGAATAAAAACTTTTTTGTTTTCTAAATCTAAATTTTTTAAATGTAAAAGTTCCAAATCAGATCCCTACTTAGAGATATGTAGAGCCATGTCTACTAAACGCATTGAGTAACCCCACTCGTTGTCATACCATGCCATGATTTTCACCATGTCACCACCAATAACTTGAGTTAAATCTTCTGCTACTATTGAGCTATACTCACAACCAACGAAGTCCTGAGAAACTCTCATCTCTTTGTCCATAAGTAAAAGACCTTTAAGACGACCCTCTGCAGCCTCATTAAATACTTTTGTCACTTCCTCTTTTGTAGTGTTTTTCTTAACAACTACATTTAAATCTACCATAGAAACATCTGGTGTTGGAACACGAACAGATTGACCATGTAAACGACCTTCAAGTTGAGGCATAACAAGGCTAATTGCTTTTGCAGCACCAGTAGTTGTAGGGATCATATTGATAGCACCTGCACGAGCACGGCGTTTATCTTTTGAATGTTTTACATCTAAGATATTTTGATCATTTGTATAAGAGTGAATTGTTGTCATAAGACCTTTTTCAATCCCAAAAGCATCATCTAGAACGCGAGCAACAGGACCAAGACAGTTTGTTGTACAAGAAGCATTTGAAACTATTTTTTGACCATCATAAAGTTCTTCATTTACACCCATTACAAATGTTGGTGTTGCTTTATCTTTTGCAGGAGCAGAGAAAAGCACTTTTTCTACACCATTGTCAATATGCACTTGTGCTGATTCTTGTGTAAGAAATACACCTGTACACTCAAGAACCATATCTGCACCACAATCAGCAAATTTTAGGTTTTTAGGATCACGGTCAGAAAATACTCTGATTTTATCTCCATCAATAGCGATGTTTTCATCATCTAATTGTTCCACTTTACTTTGAAATGTTCCATGAACAGAATCATTTCTTAAAAGGTAAAGCATCATATCCATGCTAGCCATATCGTTTATAGCTACTATCTCTACATCATCTCTCTTTGCAGCGATTCTAGCTACACAGCGACCGATTCTACCAAATCCATTAATTGCTATTTTTAGTGCCATTATATTTCCTATAATTTTAAAAGTTGGTTATTTTATCTAAAGTTTGGTTATAATTCGCTTTAAGAATGGAAACTATTGCACTTTTTGGAGGGAGTTTTGACCCTCCGCATATCGGTCATCTAGCCATCATAAAGGCTTTAAAAAAACTTGGGCAAATTGATAAGATTGTCATAATGCCAACTTTTTTAAATCCCTTTAAAACTAAGTCTCATGCTTCTTCTGCACTAAGACTTCAATGGCTTCATGAGATATTTTCTGATGAGAAACAGGTAATAATCAGTGACTATGAAGTGACTCAAGGAAAAAAAACTCCTACGATTGAGAGTGTAAACTATCTTTTAAAAAGTTACAGCAAAATCTACCTCGTTATTGGAGCAGACAACCTCGCTTCTTTGCACCAATGGGAAAGATATGAAGAGCTTTGCACGAAAGTAACTTTTATAGTTGCTACTAGAGATAAGATAGAGATTCCAGAAAACTTTTTATCTTTAGATGTACAAGAGGAGATCTCCTCTTCACAGCTAAGAGATACAATGGATATAACAAAATTAATACCAAAGTGTGCACAAACAATAGCAGACTTTTATAAGGAAAACAATGCAAAATAGAATAGAAAGAATCACAGCAACATTAGATAAGAACAAAGCAGAGAGTATTGAGGTTTTTGACCTTAAAGAAAAAAATTACTTTGTTGATTATGCAATTATCGCATCAAGTTTAGGTATAAAACATACTACTGCACTTTTAGATCATTTGAAAAATGAGCTCAAACCAGATGAAAGTTTTAACTATGTTGATGAAAGTGGTGACTGGGTTGTTGTTGATTTGGGTGATATACTCATTCACATTATGACACCAGAGTATAGAGTAAAATATGATATGGAAAGTTTTCTTTCAGCTCTTAGTGATGGTAAAGATGGAGATGTTCTTTAATTAGAACTCTCTTTTTTTTTCTCTTTTTTTTGAGTATCTTCAATATTATTTTCTAAAATATTTCTATAGTTATAGATCGCTTCAACATACTTGACAGGCTCTTCACCTCGAGCATACCCATACTTCATATTTTTATAATACTTTTTTTGTGAAAGCAATGGTAATACTATCTTTAAATCACTCCAGACATTTTTATTGAGACCTATTTTTTGTGCTAACTTTTGAGCATCATAGATATGCCCCATCCCTATATTATAGGCTGCAAGTGCAAATTTAAGTCTATTTTCCCCCTCAACCTCTTTTGGAACATTACGAATCATCTGTTTTATATGTCGCGTTCCACCAATGATACTCTCTCTTGGATCAAGTCTATTTTTCACCCCTAAAAGTTTTGCTGTATGGCGAGTAAGCATCATAAGCCCTTTTACACCCGTAAAACTTTTTGCCTTAGGGTTCCAATGCGATTCTTGGTAAGAGATTGATGCTAAAAGTGTCCAAGGAATATTGTATTTTCTTGCTGCCTCTTCAAAATACTTTTTATATTTTGGTAGTCTTGATTTTACCCGTTTATAAAACATTTTTGTATTGTAGTAATCAAAAAAGAGAACATAAGAGTAGTAGTGGTCTTTGAGCTGAGCCATAGCTCCACTTTGATTAAAACCATTGAGCCATGTATACATATCTGATTCTAAATCTTTTGTATTCTTTGGCAGTACCCATGCAAGTTGTTCTCTCCCACTAATAGCAAATGCAAGTGCTATCTCAGGAAAGTATCTTAAATTAATCGCATACACATTTGAATCAGCAATAGTACAATCTATCTCATGCTTAGAAACCTGTGCAAGCAACTCTTCAGTTGAGTACTCATCTGTAAAGGTTGCATTGATATCAAAACCATCATTTTGTAATTTTGTGATCGTTTCACTGTAACTTGTTCCTGTACCAACTGTAATAGTTAAACCCTCTAAATCTTCAACATCGCGAGGGAACTGAGAAGTATGTAACATACCACGATGACAAATAACCTGCTCTTGAACCTCAAAATAGGTGGGCCCAAAATGAAAAATCTTTTCTCGATGGGGGGTTTTTGCTAAAGATGCAGATGTGATATGGATATTTGGAAGTGTGCTAAGCTCTATAGCTTCTTTTACTGTATGTGCCGTAGTTATATTTAAATCGACATCAAGATACTCAGCATACGATTTTAAGAGATCGTATTCAAAACCTTGTTTTCCTTCACTTCCAATAAAATATGTTGAGGGGGAGTTAAGAAGAACAACATTAAGTATCTTTTCTTTTTTTATTTTATCTAGTAATGATGGTTTCTTAATACGTTTTCCAGGCATATATGCTGAATGACTTAACCAGCCAAAAGAAAAAAATGAAGCAGCAAAAAATGCGACAAGAAAAGTGTATGTTATCTTATTCATTGCCTTAGTTTACACTAGAAAACTTATGCAAAAATAAAGCGATTTACTCCATCATGATACTCATGTGCTAAAACTTGCCCATGAGCTTTTAAAATCGAATCAACAAGATAGAGCCCAAGTCCAAAACTATTTTTAGATGGATTATCTTTTGTAAAGGGCTCTATATAGTACTGAAGAGGATGTGCTATACACTCCCCCTTACTATCAAAACAAAGCTCATTTTTAATCATATGGATCTTTATATGAGCATCAGGAGAGTACTTCATCGCATTATCGATCATATTTTTTATTGCTGTTGTATAGAGTCTATAATTGGCTTCTATCTTGATATCTGCTGGGACATTAACACTGACATGCTCTCTCTCAACCATCGCCATATCTATAGCACCATCAATAATATCAATCAATCTATACTCATGAAAATCATTTTTTGCACTATCACTTGTTACCTCTTCTATCATAGCGAACTCATTAATAAGTGCTTCAAGACGGGTAAAAATAGAACTGAATCTATCACGTTGCTTTTGTGAATCTAGCATCTGTGTAGCAATCGTTCCCTTGGCTATAGGCGTCTTAAGTTCATGCATGATATTACGTAAAAAGAGTGTACGAGAATCCAGAAGTTGCTCTATCTTTTCTCTAGCAGATTCTAGCTCATTTGAAACGAGGCCTATCTCATCACAATTGTTTGTTTTAAATGAAACACTCATATCTCCATCACCAAAACGAGCTATCTTTTTTCTCAAGCGAATAAGTGGGCGTAATTTGTGAAGTATAAGTAAAAATGAGAGTGTGATGATAACAAAAATGGTAGAGTAAGCATATAAAATACTTCCATATTTATAGGGCTTCAACTTCTCATCTTTTATGATTATATGCCCTGATGGGCCTTCAATCTTAAAGTAGATAACATGCTTATAATCGTACATAATCGCTTTGAGTTTACTGACAGTATTACGAGTATAAAGCCCTTGGTCACTTAACATTACAGAGGAGTTAATACGTTTAAACCCCTCCTCTTTAAGTATTTTTGCTTTTTTTTGAATGATATTTTTAGTTTTTTTATCTTTAATAATTTGAAGATCATAGACAGCAAGATTAGCCTCAAGCATCACCTCTGAAGTTCTTCGCTGTTGATGCTCTTTATAGATTTGTACGATAACTGAATACTTTGTAAAAATATGGTCAATATACTGCTGTTTATTAAGTTTATAAAATTCCCAAAAGATGGCACTTACACTCGTTAATGTTACAAAAAGTGCAAAAAGAACCGTGATAAGAACAGCATGTTGTTTCAAAAAAATTTGCCTATTTTAAAAGTTTGTAGCCTACACCACGAACTGATTCAATAAGAGATTTATCTCCAAGTTTATTGCGAATACGTCCAACCATAACATCTATACTTTTGTTTGATGAGTCTTCATTGATTGCATTTACATTATGAATGAGATCTTCACGAGACACAACAAGACCTTGCTTAGAAATCATATAAGAAAGGATTCCAAACTCTGCATTTGTCAAGTCAATATTACGACCCTTATAAGTAATAACCATTGTAGATTTATCGCATTTAAAATCAGATTTATTTTCCGCTTTTTGCTCACTCTTTGCCTCATAACGACGTAGTACTGAGTGTATACGTGCTTCAAGTTCACGAGGGTCATATGGCTTTGGCATATAATCATCAGCACCGAGTTCTAGTGCTTTTATTTTATCTGTTACATCTGAGCGTGCACTTGAGATAATAATAGGGATATCTTGGCGTTCACGAATTGCTTCACATACTTCAAGCCCATCCATTCCAGGTAGAGTCAAATCTAGTATTACTAAATCAAAAGGTTCAAGTTTCAATATACTTACGGCTTTAAAAGGGTCATCTTCAGTGATAACCTCAAACTCAAACTGCTCAAGATACTCTGTGAGTATCTCTGCTAGTTCTAAGTCATCTTCAATCATTAATATTTTTTGCATGTGCTAATCCTAACAGACTTTTTTAATATTTTGGTAAACTCTTAAGTAGAATTCATGGCGAGAAAAAGGTTTGACGATAAAATCATCGGCACCAGCACTTAAAAGAGAACTTGTCTCATAAGAGTTACTCTCTGGAGCAATATATAATATTTTTATATCTTCACTTTGTTTATACTGTCTTATTTTATTGATAAGTTCCATAGCATCAACATAAGGCTTGCTATCATCTAAAACAACTAGAGAGATCTCAGGATGGAGCTCCAATTTTTCATAAGCTTCTTCGTTGTTAGTTGCACTCAGAACTTTAAAACTGTGTAAGACTAGGTTTTGTTTAAGATAACTTCCATATATATGAGAGTCATTCACAACTAGTACTGTTGTTTTTTTATTTGATTGAAGCTGTTGTAATCTTTTTACAACATTGGTAATGTTATTGTATTTATGTTTTATAATATAATCTACAATTTGTGCACCCTCAAAAGAATCAAAAAAATCTTCATCTATCTCTTTTGTAAATAGAAGAGGTGCTACATTGTGTTTATTGAGAAGTGCAATAATTTCACCATTGGGAGCATCTTTAAGAACTCTCTCTACGATTGCATATTCGTACCTAGTTTTATTAAGAAGTTCTTTCGCCTCTTCATAAGTCCCAACAAGTTCATAATCAAACTCCCCTTCTTTATCAAGAATCTCTTTAAACACACCCTTTACAATGTTACTTCCTTCAACAACTAACAGTTTCGCCATTGTAACTTCCTAAATTAATGAGATAGCAATAGTATACCTAAACTAACATTTTTGTAAGATTATAAGCAATAAATGCCATAATATATGCTGCTATCGATGTGAAAAAGAAGAGGTAAAAGAAGTACTTAATATGTCCAGCTTCACGCGTAAATACAATACTAGCTGCAAAACATGGTAAGTAGATCATAATCACTACAATGAAAGAAACAGCTGAAGCAAAAGGGATATTTGCCCTGATTGCATCTGCTAATGAGCTACTGTTTTCATCGACATCTGCTCCTAAAGAGTATAAAACGCCAAGAGTTGATACAACAACCTCCTTGGCTGCTATACCTGCTTGAAGTGCAATACTCATCTTCCAATCAAGACCCAAAGGTTCAAAAACTGGCTCTGAAAACTTACCTATACGACCAAGGTAACTTTGCTCTAAAGAGTGTTCTGCAAGTTCATTCTTTAACTTTGCCTGTTCTGCAATATCTTGTGTTTGTTCTATTTTTTGTGCATACTCTGTTTGAAGTTGTAAATTATGTGGATAATTACTTAAAAACCAAATAAGCATCGCAGCACCTGCGATAAAAGTACCCGCTTTTTTCAAATACATCATAGTCTCACCAAGTACTGTATGCCAGATTAGTTTGAGTGTTGGAAGTCTATACTTTGGCATTTCCATAACAAAAGGTTCATCTACACCTTTAAATGCAGTAAGTTTGAGTACTTTAGCAGCGATTAGACCCATAATAGCACCACTTATATAGATGATAAAAAGAACATTTCCCGCCATATCTGCTGAGAAAAAAGCACCTGCAAAGAGTACATATACCGGAAGCCTAGCTCCACATGACATAAACCCTATGATAAATAAAGTAAGTAATCTATCTCTATCATTTTTTAAGATACGTGCAGACATATATGCAGGGATAGAACACCCAAAACCAGTTACAAGTGGTATAAAACTTTGTCCATGAAGACCAAATTTATGAAAAAACCCATCAAGCAAAAAGGCAACCCTACTCATGTACCCAGTACTCTCTAGGAGTGCTATCCCAATAAATAAAATAACAATATTTGGTACAAAAAGAACTACGGCACCCACTCCACCAATAATACCATCAACAACTAAAGAGCGCATATCATCATTTTGAATTGTTGAACCAAGTACATCTCCAAACCATCCAAAAAAGCTATCTATATATTCCATTGGAATAGCACCAATCTCAAAAGTTAGCTGAAATAAACTCCACATAAAAAATAAGAAAATTGGAATTCCAAACACTGGATGAATTAAGATAGAGTCTATTTTTTCAGTCAGTGTTTTTTTTGCTTGATTGTTTTTTTGTTTTACTACTTCAGTAACTATACCTCGATTAAAAGAAGCATACTCCTCAGCGAAAGCTTCTTTGATATCATCGCTATCGTGATGTAGTTCTATGTGTTTACTAGCCTCTATCAGTATAGGCTGTAGTTCCGTCCATATAGGATTTTTATGTAACTTTTCATATGTTTTTTTATTGTTCTTTAAAAGGTTAATAGCTATATTTCTATAGCTATTGTTAGCCTTATATTTATGCTTATCTAGATACCAAACAAGACGAGCAATCTCCTCTTCAACAGGCTCACTAAAAACAAGTTTTGGTTTATTTTTAGAACTTGTATGTTTTTTGAGTACTGCTTTGATGAGCTCATCTATCCCTGTTTTTGCTACAGCAGAAACTTTGATACATGGAACACCAATGAGTTCAGACATATATTCAGCATCAATCTCGATCCCCTCTTTTTCCGCTTCATCAGTCATATTTAAAGCGATAATCACTTTTTTACTCATTGTAAGCAGTTCAGCTGTAAGCTGTAGGTTTTTTTCAAGATTGGTTGAGTCTACTACATTGATAATAATGTCATATTGCTCTGCACACAAGTAGTCATGTGTTACACGCTCCTCAATGGTATAATCTGTAAATGCATAGGTTCCAGGGAGATCTACAACAGTAAAATGATAGTTGTCATAATCAAACAATACCTCTTTTTTATCAACTGTAACACCTGAAAAGTTTCCAACATGTAAGTGAGCATTACTTACAGAATTGATAAGCATACTCTTTCCAACATTTGGCTGCCCAACAAGAGCAACTTTAATGTGATTAGCAATAACGGGACAAGATTTTACATCTTCTTCTTGGTTCATATTTTTTCTACCTCTATCATTTTAGCTTCTTCACCACGAAGTGCTACACGCATCTTTCCCACTTTTATCTCTATAGTACTTTTTGCAGGGGTATGCTCGAGAACTTCAATCGTAGCATTTTTCATAATACCAAAAGAGATAAGTCTTTGTTTTAATGCTGTAGGAGCATTAAGTTTCACCACTCTTACACGACAAGCTTTATGACAATCTAATAATGTATTCATTTTAAAATATTCTTCTTTTTGGCGATATTATAATTGTTATCTATTAAATAAGAGCTTATGACAACAACTTCTATACTAATGATAGTAGTTATCAACTTATAAAATACTTAATAATGATAATGTTTATTATTATTGAATTACTCTTTATGATATTTTTGAATTTTGCTATAATTCGACTTAGAAAAAAACCAAGGCATTATATGAAATTTTTATGGACACCCTCTTCACACTTTAATCTTGCAAACCTTTTTACCTTTGTCAATATTACAGCAGGTTTACTTGCCGTCTATTTTATCACTCAAAACAACTTTTTTCTTGCAATTATCCTTGCATGGATTGGGGGAGCTTTTGATATATTTGATGGTAAAATCGCTCGGAAATATGAGCTGAGTAATGAATTTGGCATACAACTCGATAGTTTTGCAGACTTTTTAAGCTTTGTACTTGTTCCTGTCTTTTTAATTTTTCAAGCTGTATATGCATCTCATTTAGATGGTGGAACACTTATAGTAGCTGCAATTACAAGTATCTATTATGTTATTTCAGGACTACGTCGTCTTATCCATTTCAATATCAATGCCGATGCAGGGGAAGTTGAAAAATACTTTACTGGTGTTCCAACTCCACTTGGAGCTATCTTACTTTGGTTAGTCTATCTTGCCAACACATATGCAATCATCCCAGCAATCGTAGTGATCGCTTTGATGGGACTTATTGGATGGAGTCTAAACTCTACTTTAAGAGTACCTCACCCATAAAAACAAATCTAAGGAAGTAGATGTAAGAGTTCTTCTAGATCTCTTTGTAAAAGCTGATACTTCTCTTTTAACACTTCAAAATCTTCCTCTTTAGAAGAGTGTTCAATCTCTTTTGCCAGATGTTGAACCTTACTTGCACCCATATTTGAAGATGCCCCTTTAATAGTGTGAGCATGAAGCCTTATGTTCTCTCTATCTTTGTTTTGAAGTGCTTCTGAGAGTTTTTCTATCTCCTCTTGCATCTCTTTTTGAAACACATCTAAGATCTTCTCTAAAATCTTCTCCGAACCGCCAAGTCTTACTAAAACCTCATCTTTATTCCATATAGATTTATCAATAGTGTCGTTTGCTTGTTGCACTTTTTGAGGATTGACTTTATGATACTCTTCATACTCAAGCTTGCCTTCTAAAAGGTAATGGATAAGTTTTGTTTTAAGGAGTTCAGGATCTATAGGCTTACTTATATAGTCATCCATCCCTGCAGCAAAACATTTTTCTTTGTCTCCCTGCATGGCGTTTGCCGTCATTGCTATCACCGGTCTGTTTTTGTAAAGCTTTCCTGCCTCCCCCTTCTTGATCGCAATAGTAGCCGCATACCCATCCATAATAGGCATTTGACAATCCATAAACACCAAGGAGTAAGGTTCCCCCTCTTTATGTGCTTTGAGCATCATATCGATAGCATCCTTTCCATTATTGGCTATATCTGCACTCAGACCTAAAGAATCTAAGATACCATTGGCAACTAACTGATTTGTAGTGTTATCATCCACAAGAAGTAGTTTGACACCTTTTGGCCATTTTATCTTTTTATCTTTTGGTCCTTCTCTTTTTTTATCTAGCTCTTTTAAACCTATAAAATCTTTTGAGAGTACATTTAAAGCATTAAAAAGATCACTTGTAGTCACCGGTTTTGGAAAATAGGCATCATATCCAGAGCGACTAAAAAGATTAATATCTCCACGGTTCACAATAGAGGTCATAATCACCAACTTAATCCCCTGAAGTTTTGGAGATTTTTTAAACTTTTGGGCAAAAGCCTCTACATTTTTAGAAACTAAATGGATATCTACAAAGACAACACTGTATGTTTCATCAAGTGTAGCAATACCATCTTTTAAGTTATCTGAACTACTCACTTGCATCTTCCAATGCTCAAGTTGTTTTCTCAGCACTTTCACATCCATCTCTTTAGAATCTATAAGATGCAATTTTTTTCCTTTGAGTGGGATTTGAGGAATAACAAGTGAAGCCTTATCTACTACTCCAACTTCTATCTCAACACGGAACAAACTCCCTTGCCCCTCTATACTTGTAACTCTTACATCACCACCCATAAGTTGGCATAATTGCTTTACAATCGCCAGTCCAAGTCCAGTTCCACCATATTTTCTTGTTGTAGAAGCATCTACCTGTGTAAAAGAATCAAAAAGAGTTTTTATCTTATCTCGTGGTATCCCAATCCCGGTATCTTTCACATCTATAATCAGTTTTGCTTTTGCATCATCTATAGGAAGCAGTTTTGCTGCGATAAGGATATACCCCTCATTAGTAAACTTTACAGCATTCCCTACTATATTTGTGAGTATTTGACGAATTCTTCCCGGATCTGAAGAGATTATAGTTTGCTCTATACCCACAAGGTCTAGAACGATATCTACACCCTTCTCTTGAGATCTAAATGCAATAGCTTCAGCAAAATCTCCAATCTCTTTACGTATATCAAAATCAATTTTTTCTATCTCAAGTTTTCCAGCCTCAATTTTTGAAAAATCTAAGATATCATTGATTAACGACAACAATGCATTTGCACTACTTTGTGCCAAATATGCTTGATGGCGTTGTGACTCATCGAGGTCTGTTTTTAGAAGCAATCCTAACATCCCTATAACACCATTCATAGGTGTTCTAATCTCATGTGACATACTTGCTAAAAATTCAGACTTTGTTTTTACACTCTCCTGTGCTATTTGATGAGCCTCTTTGAGTTTAATCTCATCTCGACTGATCACCTCTATCATTTTATTGAAGAAGTTTGCGAGTTGTCCTATCTCATCTTTGGTCTCCACATCAGCTACTACATCGCGTTTACCATCAGCAAACTTTATGGCAGTACGAGAAAGATTTTCAATCGGTTTTACTATATGTCGAGAGATAAGCAGTGCTATGACAGTAACAATAAAGCCTGTGAAAAAAAAGATGAACAAAGACTCCTCTACAACTTTTCTAGTAATAGCATGTACTTTTTTCACCTCTATCTCGCTAATAAGTCCCCACTGCACACCAAGAATATTTATATTTTTATGAATTCCATATACAGCTACACCAAAAGGGTTTGTATAAGTTAAAATACTCTCTTTATGTTCCATAAGCTTACGAGTTGACTGACAATCTCCTCTCCACTCTTGATATTGAAGTGTATCAATTTTTAATTTTAAAATCTCATCCTTTGAGTTAATTGCACTTCGTAAATAACCATCTTCTCCCACTAAATAATTAATAAATAAATTTTCTTCAAAATCACTCTCAAAAAGTTTATAGATTCTGTCTAGGCGAATTTGTATTGCATAAACTCCAATTCTTTTACCCTGTTTATTAATCAAAGGTGCTGTTATAAAACCTGCTATTATTCCCGCAGAAGGTTCATAAAGCTCTAAGTCAGAAAAATGCATAAAACCATCTTCTAATGTTTGTCTATAGGCATGAGAAAATTTTGTCTTTGCATATTTACCATCAAGGAGATTTGTCCCTAAGTCATCCTCCTCCTCCACGGTATAGAGAATATTTCCTTCTGCATCAATCAAAAAAATGTCATATATATAATCATAATGACTTTTTAATGTAAGCATATCATCTTCCATCTGATCAACAATTTCCTGGTAATTCTTTGTTTTAAGGAACTCGTTAAGAGGAAGCTTCTCTTGCTTGAATGTTGTTTTGAGTAAGCGCAAAAAATCTACATTTTTTTCCACTTGAGACCAGTTTGAAACATCAATCTCTCTATAATAAAACCAATTTTTTAAAAACTTTTTTTGAAGAGCAAGTGTTTCTTGAAGAGTTTTGTAGGTGTCCTCTTTAATATTTTGTGTTGTTGATTCATTGTTAATATACATCACTGTTATTAAAGGGATTAAAGAGAGTGCTAAAAACCAAAATAGAAGTCTGGTACTTAGTGACTGGTACCATGAAACTTTATCTATTTTTTTATTTTTTTGCACCTATATTTCCTATTTTGTATTTACACTATATCTACCAGAACCAAAAAGAAAAACTAAAAGAGACATTATCATAAAGAGTAATGGCGTTTCGTATGAAAGTCCACCAAACTTAGATAAGGAGTAAGAAAACCCATAAGCTAAATAGATAGCCATAAGCATATTGAACGACAAAAGAAGCGATGCCACTCTTGCATAAAGACCTAAAATAATAAAAATGGGAGCTATCAGTTCTCCAACATAAACGCCATAGGCTAAGAGTTGTGGCAACCCTGCATTACTTAACATAGCCTCCACCCCACTCACTCCATAAATTAATTTATGTATACCATGAAAAAGTATGAGTACCCCAAGAGCAACTCTTAAAAGTAATTTTGCTATATCATTATTTTGTAGCAATATTTTCTCCCACTATTTTTATCTCTCGTTGTGGGAACGGAATTGTAATATTTTCTTTGCGAAGATACTCAAGTACTTTAAAATTAATACTATATTGTGTTTTAAAAAAACTCGATGTTGGTGCCCAGTATCTGTAACCTATATCTATGGAGCTGTCATTAAATTTTTCTATACCAACAATAGCAGCACTATCACTTACATTCTCATCTGCATCAATAATTTTTTTAATTCCCTCAATAGCACTAGATACATCACTATTATAAGCGATACCTACACTCCCCTCAACAATTCTATACTTAAAAGAGTTGACAAGAACATCTCCAATCATATATTTATTTGGAATGGTAATCTGTTCACCATCTTCATTTACAAGAACAGTATATGCAAGTTTAATCTCTTCAACCTCGCCATACACTTCATGTACTGTAATAGTGTCTCCTATTTTAAAAGGTTTTGTAATGACGAGAATGATTCCCGCTGCAAAGTTTGATACACTTCCTTGAAGGGCTAAACCTGCAGTTAAAGAAAGTGCACCTAAAGCAGCGATAAATGGTGCTATGGAGATTCCCAATTTACCAAGAGCCATAATCCCCATCATTGCAATGATTAAGAATCTAATAAAATTTGCAGTGAAACCACTGAGTGTTTCATCTATCTTATATTTTATAAGAAGATTAAATATAAATGTTCTTACATATTTTGAAGCAACAATCCCTATGCTAAATACTATAACCGCCCCAAGAATCTGAAACGAGTAGTTTGTAATAAACTCAATTATAATCTCATAAAACTTATTAACCTCTGCTAACTGATCATCCATATCTATTCCTCTTTTCTAAATTTACAACTACCCACACTAATCACCTTAGAGTCTTTGATAGCCTCTTTAATGTACAAAAGTGTTCCAGCAGGATCAGCATCACCCACCTCCTCTTCTATAATTTTTAAAAGCTCTTTCTCTTGTGTAGTTGTCCATATTTTTTCATAATTGTATTGTGTTTGAATTTTCATAATAATATGATAGCGAAAAGTTTATAATTTCAATATTTAATTTTATTGAATAGGTTTTTAGATATACTTTAACTATAAAATATTTTAAAAGGATTTTAAATGTTAAACAAGAGCTTCAAACTTCTAATAGGTCTCTTAATTGTCTTCTCCTTCTCCTCTCTCTTAGCTGCAGATTTAACTAAAGAGCAGATTAATCAGGTCTTACAAGAAGCTTATACAAAATACAAGGGTGATGTTGGTGGAAAAAATGCCGACTATATTAAAGCTCTTGACATAGTTGATCCAGATATCTTTGGTATTACTATGGTCGATAAAAATGGTAATGTATATGAGATTGGAAATACAAAACAACTTGTTTCTATTCAGTCTATCTCTAAAGTTTTTACTGCTGCTCTTGTTATGAGTGAAAAAGGTTCTAAATTTGTTCAAGAAAAGATTGGAGTAAACGCCACGGGTGCTGCTTTTAACTCCATAATTGCCATAGAGCAACATGGGGGAAGTGCTTCAAACCCTTTTGTCAATGCTGGTGCAATCCAAAGCACATCTTGGGTAAGTGCTAAAGATTCTCAAGAGCGTTGGAGAAAAATCTCTGCAAATATGTCTGCTTATGCAGGACGTAATTTAAAACTTAACAAAGATGTATATGATTCTGAAGTCAATGACAATAAAAGAAATCAAGCAATAAGCAAACTTCTTGATGCTTATGGAAGAATGGGAAGTGATCCACTTGAGGCAACAACAGTTTACACAAAACAGTGTTCTATGAATGTTTCTTCACATGATTTAGCTGTTATGGCTTCAACCATTGCAAACCATGGTGTCAACCCTGTAACAAAATCAAGAGTTATTGCTGCAAAATATACACCAAAGATTATGGCTATTATGGCAACAGCTGGTCTTTATGACAATGCTGGTGATTGGTTATATGACACAGGTGCACCTGCTAAAAGTGGTGTTGGTGGCGGTATCATAGCGATTGTTCCTGGTGAATTTGGAATTGCAGTTGTTTCTCCACCTTTAGATACTTATGGAAATAGTGTTCGTGCACAACTAGCAATTAAATACATAATCAATAAACTGCACCTAAATCCTTATGCACAATAATAATAAAAGCAACAAAATGAAAAAAATTCTATTCTCTTTAGTTTCATTAGGATTATTGTCATCTTCCCTTATGGCTGAGATGCTAAATGGATGGGAGATATCTGGAGATATCCGTGCAGGTTGGGTACAGTATGATTATAAAAATAAACCCCTAAATATAGACGCAAATGGTGATATAGTTCCCACAAACCCCAATACAAATAAAGGGCATATCGATTCCCAAGGTATTTACACCATGCCAAAGCTCTCCATTAGCAGCCCAAAAAGTAATCCTATTCGCGCTAAGCTTACCTTAGCAGGTGCTACTGATTTTGGGATTAATGATGAAAAATATGAAAGTCGTACTTTTGTTTTCGATCCAAATAAAAGAGAATCTTTTATAATTTTACAAGAGGCTTACCTCTCTTATGAAGATAAAGAAAATAAACTTCTTATTGGTCGTGAAGAACTTGCAACTCCAATGATTGACACAGATGACTACTATATGCTTGCAAATAGTTTTGAACTCGCTTATTATAAAAATAGCTCTATAGAAAATTTGAATTTAACTGCAGGTTATTTTTACAAGATGGCTGGTGTTTGGGATAGTGCAACTGATGGAACAAAATTTCATAGTATGAGTGATGCCTCTTTTATTGATAGTGACGATAAGCAAAAGATAGGAAACAAAGGTATCTACTTCGCTGCTTTAGAGTACAATGACAATAAACACCATAACTTACAGGTTTGGAACTATTATGGGCAAGATATGTATAACACACTTTTTATACAGTATGATTATACAAGCTCACTAGGAGATTTTAACTACGATATTGGTGCACAGCTTATAAACTTTAAAGAGGTGGGTTACCTAGCTACTGCTGAAGCTTCAACCAAAATTGATTACACTTTATATAGTGCTAGATTTGATGGTGACTTTTCTAATGGAATTGAGTTTGCAACAGGTATAAGCAAATATACCAATGGAGAGGGTCAAGGTGCTACACTTGGTGCATTTGGTGGTTATGCATACTTTGCAAATGGTATGATTTTTCACTTTTTTGAAGCGGGTAGTCTTCAAAATGCTGCTTCATATAAGGCTCAGATTGCTTATAACTTTTCAAAAGTTGGTATTGACAATTTATCGTTAGCATATAGATACACTTACTTTAACCTAGACAGTTCTCACTCTCAAAATGCAAATGGAATAGCACAAAGTGCTATGGCTCTTAATGGTATTCGTCTTAGCTATGGTAGTAAAAAAGGTGTCTATTTTACAGGTACATACGAGCATGTAGATTTAGATAATGAACCCAACACTTTTTCTTTACGCCTTATAGGTGGCTATAAGTTTTAATTATTTTATGATATAATTAGCTTATATTAACTATAAGTGAGTCTATTATGCTAAAACTTTTTTTAGATACTACTGATACTTTTTTATGTAACAGAGTCAAAAATATATTTGAAAAAGTGGAGTCTTCTTACACACGAAAAGACCCAAATGTAGATGTACTCCTTGAATTAGAAAAGCTTCAAGAAAATCCTCTAGGGTGTACTATTGGTAATAAAGATGCTTTTGAGAATAGTGTGAAAATGAAAATTAAACTTATTGTTGGATTTTTCTTTGTCCTTATCCCTCTTTTAGGGTTTGGTGTCTTGGCACATCTTTCCCATTTAGATTATGCATATTCTGTACTTATGACCTTAGGTGTAGCATTTTTTGTATCGATGAGACTTGAGAATATCGTCAAAAGATATGCACAAACACGTAACCTTCAAGTAGCCTACTAAGTTTTTTACTCCCTTTAGATACCTTGCAAGAGTTTGTTATACTCTTGCATTTTTTGATTCTTTTTCTCTTCAATCTTTACAACAGAACCTATAAACCAATCTAACTCTTTTACATTTTTTACAAAAATGACCTCTTTTTCTCCACTCACACTATTTGTAGTTGTTAAAAAACCTTCTCCGTGGCGTTTTACCTTTTGGATCTCTTCTAAGACTATAGATCTTGCATCTTTATCTACATACTCCACAAGTGAGCTATCACCAAGTTGCTGTTTTCCTAAAAGGATTACATTTCCATTATAGTCACTTATAAAGATATCACTATCTTTAAAGAGCTCAACAATCTCTTTTTTCACATTTTTATATTTCGTATATTTTTGCAAAATTTTTATAATTTTATATGCTTCTTGTACTTTAAAAGCTAAAGCCTCTTTTTCCTGCTTCTCAAGGGAGTCCATCTCTTTTTTGATGTAAAGTTGCATACTTTTTTTATACTTCTCTTGAAGTTTTTGTTTTAAAAGCTCTTTTTCTTGTTTTTGTTGTTTCTTCTGTGTGAGTTTATAAGTTTGTAGTTTTTCCTCATAGACAAAACCTAAAATAAGAGCAGTAAGAAGACTCGATATAAGAGCTAAAAAAAGAATAACATAGAATATCTTTTTATCTATATGCTTCATTATTCACTCTCTTGATCTTGTGAACGAAGTGCTATCTGTTTTTTTAGCTTGAGTCCAAGTTTTTGCATATTTTCAGCTCGCTTGATCACATTACCATTTCCTGAGCTGAGTCTTCCCATTGCAGTGTCATAAGATTTTTTTGTATTGTCTAAGAGTGTTCCTATTTTATTCATCTCATCAACAAATAAAGCTAACTTGTGAAGCATCGCTTCCCCCTCATCAGCTATCTTTTTAGCATGTTCCTCTTGGCGTTGTGTTCTCCATATATGCTCTATCGTTCGAAGAGTTACGAGTAGGGTAGATGGTGAAACTACTAAAATATTACTCTCATAGGCTCGTTTAAAAAACTCCCCATCATGCTCAAGTGCCAATAAAAATGCACCCTCTATAGGCATAAAAAGAAGAACAAAATCAAGAGTTCTTACCCCTTCAAGTTTCTCATACTTCTTCTCGCTTAAACCTTTGATATGTGAAGATATACTTCCTATGTGCTCTTTTAAGGCTTTTTGTTTCAACTCTTCATCTTCACTACTCATAAATTTCTCATAAGCAACAAGCGATACTTTAGAGTCTATAATAATGTCACGTTCACGAGGCATGTGAATAATAACATCAGGACGATAGCTTTTTCCCTCTTGTGATTTTAGTGTGGCTTGTAATTCATACTCAACACCCTCACGAAGACCAGATTGCTCTAAAATATTTTCTAAAACTATCTCACCCCAGTTTCCTTGTGTTTTATTCTCACCCTTAAGTGCATGGGTAAGATTGATAGCATCTTGTGAAAGTTGTGCATTCATCTGTTGTAAACGCGAAAGCTCATCTTTAAGTAAATGTCTATCTTTGAGTTCTGTTTGAAACTGCTCCTGTGTCTGTTTTGCAAAACTTGTAATTTGTTCTCGAAAAGGTTTAAGTAAAAGTTCTAGTTGTTCTTTGTTTGAGCTATTTAAACTTTTTGATTTCTCTTCAAATATCTGACTAGAGAGAAGTTTAAACTCCTTGGAGAGTTCCTCTTTTGCCTCTTGTAAAATAATAAGTTTCTCACTAGAAGATTTGATCTCCTCCTCATAACGAGTATGTAGTACAGCAAGTTGTAACTCTAGGTCAGATTTCTCTTTGAACAGATCCTCTTTAAGCTCTTGTTGCTCTTGTTCTAATGCTTTATATCTTCCTCGTTCATTAAGATAAAAAAATAGTATTACTAAAAACAGTACAAATAAAACAGCAGATACGATAACAAACAAATTTTCTTGCATAAAAATTCCTCAAATATTTTAAGATATTATACTCAATTTGTGTATGTAAATAATAAATATGACATTTTGTCAAATCACACCATTAAGTAGCACTCTAAACTTAAGTAAATAAAAATAGAATAGACTTTAAATTAAACTTAGAAATATTTGGGTATAATTCCATTCACATTTCAGGGAGAAGGTTATTTTTGCTTTTGGAGCAATCTTGTATCTACTCCTTGGTTAAAGGATAATGATGCAAGAAAATGCACAAACAGAAAAACAAGTAGAAACAGTAGTAGAAGAAGAAATCGTAACTTTTGATGAGTTAGGTTTAAAACCAGAGATACTTAAAAGTATTAAATTCGCAGGTTTCACTGCACCTTCCCCTATTCAAGAACAAGCAATCCCATTAGTTATTGATGGTCGTGACATGGTTGGTCAAGCACACACAGGTACAGGTAAAACTGCTGCTTTTGCACTTCCAGCTCTTCATAACATGAAACTTGATGGTTCAGTAGAACTTTTAGTAATTACACCAACTCGTGAACTTGCTACACAAGTAAGTGATGAGATCTTTAAATATGGTCGTAACTTAGGTGTTAAAACTGTAACAGTTTATGGTGGTAGCTCATATAAACGTCAACTAGACCTTATAGCTCGTGGTGCTTCAGTTGTTGTAGCAACACCAGGACGTCTTTTAGATATCTTAAAGAAAAATATGCTTGATAATTTTGCACCAAGTATGGTTGTACTAGATGAAGCAGATGAGATGCTCGATATGGGTTTCTTAGATGATATCAACGAGATATTCACATACTTGCCAACAAATCGTCAAACACTTCTTTTCTCAGCTACTATGCCACAGCCAATTAAAACGCTTGCAAGTAGAATCTTAAAAAATCCAGAGTTTATCTCTATCACTAAAGGTGAGACTACAAACTCTGATATTGAACAACTTTACTATGTAATTGATGAACATGAACGCGACGATGCAATCATCCGTCTTATGGATTCAGAAACTACTAAAAAATCAGTTGTATTTTGTAGAACAAAATCTGAAGTAGATCGTCTTAGTAATGTTCTTAGCAATGCTGGTTACTTAGCTAATGGTCTTCATGGAGATATGGAGCAACGCCAACGTGAAACAGTAATTAAAGGGTTTAAATCAAACTCTGTTAAAGTACTTGTTGCTACAGATGTTGCTGCTCGTGGTATCCATGTAGATAACATCAGTCATGTATTTAACTACCATATCCCATTTGATCCTGAGTCTTATGTTCACCGTATTGGTAGAACTGGTCGTGCTGGTACAAAAGGCAAGGCTATCACTCTACTTACTCCATTAGAGTTTAAAGAGCTTCAACGTATCAAACAAAAAGTTGGTACTTCAATGGCTCATGCATTTGTACCAAGTAAAACAGATCTTAGAAGTAGTACTATAGACAATATGGTACAAGCGATCGAAGATCATAAAATCTATGATGAAGCACATAAACTTCTTGACCGTCTTAAAGAAGACATAGATGAAGAAACTATTATGTACAAACTAATCTCTATGATTTTAGATAAACAAGATATCCAAGGACCAAGTAGCATCGGTATCCCTGAAGATAAACTTGATGCTATTTTAGCTCGTGCTGCACAACGTGGTGGAAATTCTCGTGGTCGTGGTCGTGGAAGAAGTGGTGGTGGTTACCGTGGTAACAACAACCGTAACCGTTCAGGTGGTGGTGGAAGCCGTAGCGGAGGAAGCCGTGATGGTGGTGGTTACCGTGGTAGCCGTAGCCGTTCAGGTGGAAGTTCTAACCGCAATAGAGACTAATCTAGACTCTTTTAATTACTAGATTATTCCCATACTTTGTATGGGAACCCCCTCAACTCCCAATCAACCCTTACATTTTAATATCAACTATTTATGATAAAATACATCCTTAAAGGATATATTATGCATCTACTTATCTATGAAGACCATGAAATATATATAGAGAAAGAGGAGAGTGAGATCCCTTGGCTTAAAATATTTACAAAAGAGCCCTATAAAGAGTTAGGTGATCTTCCTAAAGAGCTACGTATAAGATTATGGGAAGTGTACGATATCATCGAAGAGGAGATGAAGCTTTACTATAAACCTACTAAGATTAATATGGCTTCATTCGCAAATATGCTTCCTCGTGTTCATATCCATGTGATGGCAAGATTTAAAGAGGACAGTTACTTTCCAAACCCTATGTGGGGGGAAAAACAACGTGATGGTAGATTTTTATTACCAGATGAGAAAAAGTTTCATAAGAGAATTTTTGAGGCTTTACAAAAAGTGAAGTAAAAAAAGTCCAACGAAAAAGTTGGACAAGGTATTATTTTATTGGTGAAAAAGGAACAAGTGCAGATCCCCAAGTAAGACCTCCACCAAAAGCATCAAGTAACATCATTTCGCCTGCTTGAAGACGACCAGATTCATAGATATCATTGATAGCCATAGGGATAGAAGCACCAGATGTATTACCATACTTAGCAACTGTTACAATCACTTGCTCTTCTCTCATCTTTAATGCATCACCTACTGCTTTAATAATACGGTAGTTAGCTTGATGTGGAACAAAGTGTTTAATTGACTCCGAAGAGATGTTGTTTTCAGCCAAAATCTCTTTTACATCTTTTGTTAAAGTACGAACTGCAACCTTAAAAGTTTCATTCCCCTTCATCTGCATAAAACAACCATCTGCTTCTTGGTTTAAAGAATCATGAGCAGAACCACTTCCACCATTTGGAGTCATAAGCAGATCAGCATACTCACCATCAGCACCAGTATGTACATCAAGTATTGCTTCTTCTTTATTCTCAGTAGCAGAGATTACAGCAGCACCTGCACCATCACCAAAGAGTATACAAGTTCCACGGTCATTATAGTCTGTAATAGCAGAGAGTTTTTCAGCACCAATAATAAGTACATTCTTTTTCATACCAGACTCTATAAAAGCCTTCGCGATAGAAAGAACATAGATAAAACCTGTACATGCAGCTGAAATGTCAAATGCTGTAACATTTTTAATTCCAAGTTTTGTAGAGATAATAGTCGCAGTTGATGGCATACAAAAGTAATCTGGTGAGATTGTTGCACACACTACCATGTCGATATCTTCAAGTGCTACACCACTTCTCTCTATCGCTTTTTGAGCAGCTTTTACACCAAGGTCTGAAGTAAATTCATCCTCTGCTGCAATATGACGCTCTTTAATACCTGTACGTTTTGTAATCCACTCATCTGAAGTATCTACCATATGTGCAAGATCTTCATTTGTTAAAATCTTTTGAGGAACATAAGCTCCAATCGAGCGGAATGCTGCATAAGCCATTAGTTGTCCTTTTGTTTTAACTCTGCCAGTCGAGATGTGATGTGTTCATTTACACCAGTATCGACATATGCTATAGCTTGATAGATTGCATTTTCTATCGCTTTGGCATTACTTTTACCATGAGAAACGATAGCACAACCTTTAATCCCAATAAGAGGAGCACCACCAACTTCAGCATAGTCAATCTCTTTTTTAAGCAGTTTAAATACCTTACGCATAAGAAGTGCTCCAGTAATTGCTACAGGGGACTTACGGATATAATCTTTGATAAGGCCAGAGATAGTTGAGGCCACCCCTTCACTTGTTTTTAAAACTAAGTTACCTATAAAGCCATCACAAGTGATAACATCACAGCTTCCATTGAAAATATCTCCACCTTCAACATTCCCTTTAAAGCCTCTATAGCCCTCTAAGAGTTTAAAAGCTGCTTTTGTAACTTCATTTCCTTTAGAAGATTCTTCACCATTTGCTAAGAGCCCTATACTTGGTTCTTTAATGTTAAGTACATCTTCTGCATAACATCCACCCATAACAGCAAACTCTACTAAATGTTCAGGTTTTGAATCAACATTTGCTCCAACATCTAAAACGACAGAACGTCGTCCCACTTTTGTTGGCATAAGTGTCACAAGCGCAGGACGTGAAACACCCTTAAGACGTCCTAGTCTCAGTGTAGCTAAGGTCATCGTAGCACCACTGTGTCCAGCAGATACAACACCATCAGCTTCACCTTTTTTGACAAGGTCTACCGCTTTATAGATTGTACTCTCTTTACGTTTGACTGCATCAGTAGCTGCATCACTCATAGATATAACATCATCTGTATCTAGAATTGAAATCTTATCTTTATAACGAGAAGGTAACAGAGGTAAAATTTCTGATTTTTTTCCTACGAGAATAGGTATGAAGTTTTTCTTTTTAAGTGCGTTTATACAACCCTTAACAATTGGCTCAGGACCAAAGTCCCCGCCCATTGCATCAATAGCAATCTTTACCATTGACTATTTATACTCACCAGTCGTTGGGTTGATGTGGTGTGGTAATTTATAAGTTCCATCTTCACATTTAACTGGTTTAGCTAAAGTGATTTTGTAATGTGTTCTACGTTTTGCTGAACGAGAGTGTGATACTCTTCTCTTAGGTACTGCCATATCTTAATTCCTTATTTAAATTTTTTAAAGTTCTTCATCAGAACTTTTACAATTATCACATGAGTGATAATCACTTTTGATAAGCTCAATCTCAGAGTTTAAAAGCTCTTCAACATCTGCTATACCATCGAAGGACTCAACAACATCAAGTTCGATGCTACTGTCGTCTTCATAAATACCATCAGAGATGAAAAATTCAACTTCTTCATCCACTGTTAGTTTAAATTCTTCTGCACAAATATCACACGGTTTTATAAGAAAACCCGACAAGTTTGCCTTGAGCAAAATCAATTTGCCTGAATGATACTCTAAATAACCTTTAAAAGTTATTTCACCAGACTTTACTACAAAATCTAATGGTGTCTTCGTTACTTTTCGTAGAGTTATTTTCAAACAATTCTACTTAAGAGATTTCTCTTTCAGAGAAGAAAAATGCAATTTCTACTGCTGCATTTTCAACAGAATCACTTCCGTGAACTGCATTAGCATCAATATTTTCAGCGAAGTCTGCACGGATAGTACCAGCTTCAGCTTCTTTAGGGTTAGTAGCACCCATTAAATCACGGTTTTTTTGCATTGCATTTTCACCTTCAAGTACTGAAACTACAACTGGACCACTGATCATGAAATCAACTAAGTCGTTGAAAAAAGGACGCTCAGCGTGAATAGCATAAAATGCTTCTGCATCACCACGTGAAAGTTGAATCTTTCTTGTAGCAGCGATTTTAAGACCATTACTTTCGAATCTGTCTAAAATTTTGCCTATAACACCTTTAGCAACTGCATCTGGTTTGATTATTGATAGTGTTCTTTCCATCAAAACTCCTCTGAAAATATAAAATTAGGATGGGATTATATCTAAAAAAAAGTGTATTTTAGTTTAAAAAGTAAATTTTGTGGATTTTTAGTAAAATGGGAAAGTATTTTACTCATAAAAACAAAGTACCAAGAGGTACTTTGTAGTAGGAAAGAAGAACTATTCTACAACAGGTTCTTTATTTGCACGTTGCTCATCTGTAATATCTTCACGATGCTCTGGAGAGTCTCCAATAGCATCCCAAGTGATACAACCTTCAGTAGGACAAGCAGTAGCACATGCTGGTTCATCATGATGACCCACACACTCTACACATTTATCGCCATACACATAGTAAATTTCTTCACCAGTTGGATTATCATCTTCATCTACTATCGCTTCTACTGGACACTCATCAATACAAGCGCCACAGTTAATACATGTATCATTAATATATACTGCCATTATTATTCTCCTAAATTTTTGTTAAAGTAACTATACTACGAAGATTTTTAAATGTAGCTAAAATTGTTTATGAGTTTGAAAAAAAGGGGAAATTGTTACACTATTTGAAGATATACAATACCAATGGCGATTTAATTCACCATTGATACCAAAGATTAAAGACCTAAGTAGTTTTTAATCTCCTCTGCTCGATTTGTTTTTTCCCAAGTAAAACCATCTTCTTCACGACCAAAATGGCCATAAGCAGCAGTTTTTCTATAGATGGGTTTTAATAGATCAAGAGACTCAATAATCCCTGCTGGGCTTAAATCAAAAAGTGCTTTTACACACTCTTCAATTTTGTCTTCTTCAACTTTACCAGTTCCATGTGTATCTACCATAATAGACACAGGCTGAACAACACCAATAGCATAAGCTACTTGGATAGTCGCCTTGTCACATGCACCACTTGCTACAAGGTTTTTTGCGACATGACGCGCTGCATAAGCTGCACTTCTATCTACCTTGGTTGGATCTTTCCCAGAAAAAGCTCCACCACCATGAGGACAGCTTCCACCATAGGTATCTACAATAATTTTACGCCCTGTAAGACCTGCATCACCTTGTGGTCCACCAATTACAAATTTTCCAGTTGGGTTGATGTGAAAAATAGTATTTTCATCCATCATCTCAGCAGGAATAACTTCACGTATAACCTCTTGAATCATATCTTTATGGATCTGCTCTTGTGTAATCCCATCATGATGTTGTGTAGAGATAACCACAGTTTCCACTGCTACTGGTTTATCATCTATATAACGCACACTAATTTGTGCTTTACCATCTGGACGAAGATAAGGAACAATCCCCTCTTTACGCACAAATGCTAAACGTTGTGTAAGGCGATGTGCTAAGTGAATAGGTAAAGGCATAAGTACATCTGTCTCACGACATGCATATCCAAACATCAACCCTTGATCACCTGCACCAATCTCGCCATCAGCTTGATCAACACCTTGATTAATATCAGGCGATTGCTCACCGATTCCATTTAGAACTGCTGCCGCTCTATAGTCAAAACCATAGTTAGCGTCAGTATATCCAATCTCTTGGATCACCTTTCTAGCAATCTCTTGCATAGGGGCATAAGCCGTTGTTTTCAGTTCGCCTGCAATTACACAAAAACCATTTGATACCAAAGTTTCACACGCAACACGTGCCTTTGGATCATGCTCAATAATATAATCCAGAATTGCATCACTGATCTGATCTGCCATCTTATCAGGGTGCCCTTCTGTTACAGACTCTGAGGTAAATATATACTCTTTCGTCATCGATTTTCCTTATTGAAATATAAGCTCTAGTCCTATAAATCGTCAGGATTATATCTAAGTCTCACTAATAAAAAAATTATGAATTGCATATACTTAAAATTTTCTATATTTAGATCTTATATTTTCTCTCTTAGAGCATTATTAATATTTTTCAGCTAAAATTACACCAATTTAAAATAAATAAGGAAATTAGATGATCGTAACTAACCCAGCTCCGGATTTTACAGCAACTGCAGTTTTAGCAGATGGCTCAATCGTTGAAGACTTCAAACTAAGTGAAAACTTTGGTGAAAAAGGTACAGTTGTATTCTTTTACCCACTAGACTTTACGTTTGTTTGTCCTTCAGAAATCATCGCATTCTCTCATAGATATGAAGAGTTCCAAAAACGTGGTGTAAATGTTGTAGGTATCTCTGTTGATTCACAATTTTCTCACTTCGCATGGAGAGAAACTCCAGTTAACAAAGGTGGAATTGGCCGTATCAATTTCCCACTTGTAGCTGATTTAACTAAAAATATTGCTCGTGACTATGATGTTCTTCTAGGTGACTCTGTTGCACTTCGTGGTTCATTCCTAATCGACAACAAGGGTGTTGTTCGTCATGCAGTAGTAAATGATCTTCCACTTGGACGTAATGTTGATGAGATGCTTCGTATGATCGATGCACAACAATTTACTGATGAGTTTGGTGAAGTTTGTCCTGCTGGTTGGCAAAAAGGTGACGAAGGTATGAAAGCTGATGCTGAAGGCGTTGCTGATTACCTAGCAAAACATGAAGAAGAGCTATAAGCTTTTCTTCAACACCACTCTATTTCTTCCACTCTCTTTCGCTTCATATAATGCTTTATCTACTCTATTTAAAAGTTCTAATCTTGTTTCATCTCCACGATATACACATACACCAGCACTTATAGTTACATGATAATTACCGTTGATAGAAATATTTTCAATTAGTTTTCTTATCTTTTGTGCAGCAAGTAAAGCCTCCTCCTCTTTTGTATCTGGAAGCATTATCATAAACTCTTCTCCACCCCAACGCCCAAATCTATCTAAAGGTCTTAAATTTTTAGAGATCTCCTGACACACATCTATAAGTACTAAGTCTCCTACATAATGACCATAGGTATCATTAAATATTTTAAATCTATCTATATCAAACATTATAAGAGCAAAAGGGCTATGATTACGATTAAAAGATATCACCTGCTCATGTATATACTTACTAATTGCATAGCGATTGCTAATTTTTGTAAGTGCATCTTTCGTTGCTAATTCATGGAGCCGTTTTTGAGTACTGGTCTCTTCTGTAATATCTTTACTTGTTGCAACAAAAGACTCCACTTTTCCATTTGCATAGATAGGGGTAATATTGAGTTCAACATCTATAAATTTGCCTGATTTTGTTTTATTGACAATTTTATTATGATAATTCTCTCCAGCAAGGATTGTATTCCAAAGATCCTCATAAAAACTGTTTTCATATCTCCCTGATTTAAAAATATTTGTTTTTGCACCAAGGAGTTCCTCTTTAGTATATTCAAATGTTGTTGCTAAGATATCATTTATATAAGTGATATAACCATTCACATCAGAAATCATCAGCATATTATCAGTTTGCTCTAGAGCTTGTGCTAAAAGTCGTAGTTTATGCTTTTTTTCAATCACATCACTAATATCAACAACTGTTCCAATGCCACCATATCCACCTTCATAATAAACACTCTCAACAGACAATTTGATACATAAATCTCTACCATCTTTTGTGTGTAGCTGTACTTTTTCATAAGTAGATAAAAATATTTCTCCAGATAAACGCCGTTGAATATTTTTTTTCAGTTCTTTATGTGCAGATGGATTTGCTAACTCCCAAGGTCGCATAGTTTGCAACTCTTCAAAACTATAACCTGTCATTTTTAAAAAAGCTTCATTAGCATAGGTATAAGTTTCTTTAAACATAAAAACACCAAACAAGGAGTTATTTGAGATCTTTTCAAACTTTTCTAAACTCTCTTGAAGTTTTAAATCTTGGGAATTATCTATATCTTTATAAGCTAATAAAAGTGTTTTATTTGGAAGTCTTTGAATCGTACCTTTATGGTATTTCGTTAATTTATTTTTTTGATAAAATGGGAGGTAAAGATCTTTTCTCTCCCCTGTATTATAAACACTCAAGAGATCCTTATAAAAGCCAATCTCGGTAAGATTTTCTACTAAATCATCTATCTTTTTACCAATAAAGTTTTCTCGAGAGATACCTTCACTTTGAAGTGTTCTTTCATTTGTATCGATTACTCTAAAAGAATGTTTATAATACTCTAAGATAATGGCATTATATGGGAAATATTCTAAACCAATACCTTCAGTTTGCACTGTATGCCCCTCTTTAATTATATATACACTACACTATCATTGGATCTATTTATTTTCAACAATTATACACCAGTTTTCTTTGCATTAACTAAAAAACCTCCAAGGATAATTAATATTATCCCAAAAAAAGTGTAATTGTCCGGGAAAGGATCCCCTAAAATATATCCAAACCCGATGGCAAAAGGGATATTTGTATAGCTAATAACCCCTACAATACTAAGATTTGTTGCACTATAAGCTTTTGTGAGTAGCCATTGTGAAAGGGTTGAGATAAACGCCATGAAAACAATGAGCAACCAAATTGTCGCTGAATTTGGCATAATAAACTCTGGAAATAAGAAAGATAAACTTGCTGGTGCCTCTATGTAACTAGCACTTAAAAAAAGGAGTGCCGGAAGGAGTGTTCCCACCCCTACAAAAGAGAGTACTATCACTCGTGAATCATAAATATTTTTAATTTTTTTGATGGTTGTATAGGCAGCTGCAGCAAAAAACCCACCCAATACACCAAGAACATGCTCATAAGAGACACTCATATCAAATGGTTTTGCAATCAAAACAACTCCTACAAAACCAATCATAAGAGCTAAAAACACTTGAAAACTCAAATGCTCTTTAAGAAGGTAGTATGCCAGAAGTGTTACAAAAAATGGTGAAGTTTTATTGAGTGTGATCGCTTCACCTAGAGGTATAGTTGTGATAGTATAAAAAAATAAAATCATAGCAGAAAACCCAAAAAGGCCTCGAACAAACAGAAGATGTATCTTCCCTCCAGTTAATTTCGGAGGGGTATGCTTGAGTGCATACAATATAAGTGCAACACCTATAAGATTTCTAAAAAAAACAATCTCTAAAGCAGAGATATCTTGAGAGAGTATCTTTGCTAGTGCACCATTAAGAGCTGAGATAAGTGCTGAAGCCAACATAAAAACTATGCCATTATCTAAGTTCTTTAACAATTTTTACCTTTTACAAAATTCATAGCTTTAGAATCAACATAGATAAGCTCATGCCACTGTCTTCTTGGAGCAATAAGGTTCAGGTTTCTTGGATTTGAGGTTCTTGAGAGTGCTACATAAAACTGTGAAGGAGCAAAGATCTCATTGGTTTCTATAATCAGATCTGCTATAGACATCCCTTGTGACTTATGGATGGTGATACCAAAGGCCAATTTTATAGGAAACTGATAGACACTAAACAGGTTCTCCTCAACAAGCTCTTTTTTACCAGCGACACTCTTTTCACTCCATCTTGCCTTACTTTGTGCAGTTGGTTCTAGTTTTATAATCTTGGCATCACTCTTTTTGACATAGATACAACTCTCATCTATATTGACTATTTCACCGCGTTCTCCATTAAAATAGTTCCAAGAGTTTCTTGTAAAAAGAACCGGTGCACCTATCTTGAGATGCAGCTCTTTTTCTATCCTTGCATCGTTCATAAAACGCTCTATATCACTCTCTTTCGTTGACTTGAGATGCTTTATTACCTGAGCTTCTCTGACAAAAAGCTCACCCTCTATTGAATCAAGCTCTCTTTTATTGTGTTTATCTGCGGAGATATTTTTTCCAAAAAGGAAAGTAAAGTGTTTATAATCGTTTGGAAGAGGTTTGATGTAGGTGTTGAGTCTATTGTGCACATCTTCATCCACATATCCAAAGCGAACATGGTGAAGTAGTTCTATAAATGTTACATCATCAGTTCTATAGATATGTGTCAACTCTACCTTGATAAAATCCATCTCTTGCCAAGCTAAAGATTCAAAAGCAAAATGTACCTCTTGTACACCTCTAACGACAGGAGGTAGTTGCAAAAAGTCTCCAACAACCATTAAAACGCCATCAAAATCTGCTTGGTGTAGTCTTAATGCAATCATCTCAAAGAGTGTATCACTTACCATACTAATCTCATCTATCACGATAAGGTCCATAGAAGCGATAAGCTTTTTGATTTTCTTTTTGATCTCGTACTTACCATTAGCTTGTAGTTTTTCTACATTTTCTGCTATACCAAGATCAAAAAAGCTATGAAGTGTCTGCCCTCCAATAAGGGTTGCTGCCATCCCTGTTGAGGCAAGTTTTGCTACTCTTTTAGCTTCTGATTCAAAATTTTGTATCACCTGAGTAGTGATTGTAGTTTTTCCAACACCGGCACCACCGGTTAAAAAAACATTTTGCCCCCTTTGAAGCTTATCAATAGTAACATCTAAATAATTCATCTATACATTTTAACAATATTTACTATAAAAACAGATAAACTCCTATATAATCACCTTATCTCATAATGGAGTTCTAAGTATATGGAACGTATCCTCATCGTTGAAGACAATAAAACTTTAGCAAACCTCATCACAAAAAAACTGCAAGCCTCACTCAAGTTTGAAGTGGATATCGCTTATAAACTCTCTGAAGCAAAACTATTTTTACATAAGTATGACTACTTCATCACCCTCCTTGATATCAACCTTCCAGATGCTCCAGATGGTGAAATAGTAGACTATGTTCTAAGTAAAGGGCAACATGCCATAGTCCTTAGTGCAAACATCGATAAAGAGTTTCGCAAAAAAATTCTTAAAAAGAACATTATTGATTATGTCAATAAAGGTGGTGTTGATGATATCAACTACATCATACACACCATAGATAGACTCGACAAAAATCGAAAACATAAGGTTTTAGTTGTTGATGATTCCATGGTTTTTCGTAAGCAGATGAATGGATTTTTAAAAAATCTTTTTTATAATGTTTACACTGTTGCCCATGGAGAAGAAGCTCTTGGCATGCTCAACACTCATCCAGACATCTCTTTAGTGATAACAGATTACAATATGCCAGTGATGAATGGCTTAGACTTAGTCTATGAAATACGCAAACAAAAATCTAAAAATGACCTTTGTATCATCGCGATATCTGGACATCAAGATGAAGAGATCAATGCACTATTTTTAAAATATGGTGCTAATGATTACATTAAAAAACCATTTTCTAAAGAGGAGTTTTCTTGTCGTATCAATAATGCAATCGAAGCACTTGAAAATATCCATATCATTACAAACCATGCAAATCGTGATTACCTTACTGGACTTTATAATCGTCGCTATTTTTACGATAGTATGCAAGAGTATATGGAATCAATATCACAAACAGGAGAACAGTTCGCTGTAGCTATGGTAGATATTGATGATTTTAAAAAGATTAATGATAAATATGGTCATGATATAGGAGATAAGGTTATTGTACATCTTGCAGAGGTTCTAAGTTCTGCAACAAGCTATAGAGACTTGGTCTCACGTTTTGGTGGAGAAGAGTTTTGTATTGTCTTAAAAAACATCAATCGCTATAGTGCAAATGATATCTTAGAACGTATCCGTCAAGAGGTTGCTTCTTATACTTTAAATTTAGAAAATGAGAAGTATATTCAATTTACGATCTCTATAGGGGCAACACTTCATACAGAAGATACCCTTGATGAAACTATAAATCTTGCTGATATGATGCTCTATAATGCAAAAAACAATGGCAAAAATCAGGTAGTTTTTAGATAAGTATCACCTCTCCAAAAGGGACATCTTTACTTTTATGACTCACCCACTTCACCTCATAAGAGCTTTGCTCTTTTGGGAAAAACCCTTCTAAATCTGTAAAATATAAAAGAAGTTTCACATCATCAAAATTTTCTTCGATATACGAAAATACAGGACGAAAGTCAGTACCTCCACCCCCTTGCAAATCTACACTCAAACTATCCCCACTATAAAAAGTTTTATGGGAGTGTATCTTATCATCACATACTAAAAGCTCAATCTCATAACGAGATACTAAACTCATCAAAAAATTCACCTCTGTAAGAAACTGACTTAGAAGCTCTTCATCTACAGAACCAGAAGAGTCTATGGCAATCACAAGACGAAAAGTTTGTGAAACACTTGAAGGAAGATAAATACCAGCATAAAGAAGTTTTTTACTCGGAGGAAGTAATGTATAATCATCTAAAAAATATTTTTGCAAAGCTATACGAATCTCCTCTCGCCAATCCACTTTCCCAAAACCATCTATCTTAAAAAAACGCTCTATACTCTGAGGTGCATCACCGCGTTTGAGTTCACTCTCTAAAAGCGAAATCGCTTCCTCTGCTAAAAGTTGCTCTTGGAGTATCTCCTCTTGAAGTTCCTCTTGTGTCTGAGTTGAGAACTCCGACTTATCCTCTTTCTCATTTGGCTCTATCTCATCTGCATTGTCTGCTTCATACTCTAAATCTTCATCATCTCTAAGTATATCAGCCTTAAGCTCAGCATAGATCTCCTCAGCATACATTCCACTAAATCTTTTTCTATACTCAGCACCATAAGGCATATCAAGACCATTTTCTAAAAGCATATCATTGATGGCGATATCTGTTGCCATCTGCCACAGCCAACCACTGCGTTTTTCCCGACGAGATTCATGAGCCAAACTTGCATGCATAGCCCCATTTGCCAAAATAAACTCCACCTCACTAAGCTCTAGTTCATTTAAATACTCTTCTCTAAACTCTAACTTTTTTCCATCACTCTTAAAACTCTCTATATCATCATTGACAACAAGTTCCAATTTAGAGGCTAGTGTTCCAAAGTAAGGGTAATTTACAAGGAGTTTTGCTTTGGCTTGAGAGAGTTTTGTATCTAATTGCATCGTTAAGCTAACAGATAAGCAAATTTTTCTACCCACTTTTTAAAAACTGGGCTGTGCTCCATAGATACACCATTTCGCTGAAGATCTTGTACAACCATCACAGCAAACTCACTCTTTAACTCTAAAGTATAAGCTAGCACATTATCAAGTTTCTCTCTTTTTTGTAAAACGCCACTCACTAAAGCTGATGCAAGAGCATACAAAACATCTATCTCTTCACTATACTCTTGAGAACTCCCCTCTAAAATAGCATCAATATCAGGAAGTCTATCCATCACTTTGATAAAGGAGAGAAAACTCACAGCTACCTCTCTCCCTAGAGCACCACTTAATACCTCAAGTATGCTTGAAGCACTCACTTCACTTTGTAAAATACTATCTACATACTCCCAAGAACGCGGTGTTGCAAAACTCTTACTCTCACTTTTAGCATCAAAGGTAAAGAGGTGCTCATGTTTAGAAGATATATAGGCAATTATCCTATTATCAAGCTCTTTTATATAAGCCCAGTCTCTCCAATCATCAACACTCACCTCCATCTCAAAATGAACAAAACGGTTTGCAAGAGGAGCAGGCATTCTATATGTTACACCTCTATCACCCTCACGATTTCCAGCAGCTACTATTGCCCAGCCATCAGGAAGCCTATACTCACCTACTGCTCTATCAAGTATAAGCTGATAAGCTGATGCTTGTACAGATGGTGCAGCAGAATTTAATTCATCTAAAAATAAAATCCCCTCACCCTCACGAGGTAAAAATGCAGGAGGTGCCCAAAGTGCACTATGGCTCTCTTTGTCATAAAAAGGGATCCCCTTAAGGTCAGTTGGATCCATCAATGCTAAACGCAGGTCAATAAACCCTATCCCTTTCTCTTTTGCAATCTGTTTCACTATTGAAGATTTTCCAATCCCTGGAGCACCCCAAAGAAAGGTAGGTACTCGCTGCTCACTTAGCGCTTGTATGTTTTGTTTTAACTCTTTTGCTCTCATCTATACTAACCATCCTATATTTTCACTCTGTATATGCTTCCCAAATGCTCTATTTGTTTTCACATAGCGTTCATACCTACTATCGAGTTGTAGCTGGTATAAAATCTCTACTGGTGTATTTTCATTTTTTGCAAGAGATGCATAATATTTCCCCTCTTTATAAGCCTCTTCAAGAAAATTTACAGGCATTGCATGGTTTTCATATAAGGCTGATACTATGCACTCATTTTCTACTTCTAAAAGCTTTTTAAGTAGACTCTCTTTGAGATTGGGATTATGTGCAAGTGCTAAATAGATCTCTAGCTCATTAAAGTCTAAAAGTTGCTCTTGCATCTTTAAAGTTAAACTTGGATTCGAGGCCAAATGAGGAGCAAAGTTTTGTAACTTTTCAAATAAGCTAGTATCAAGTTCTCTACTTTTTGCAATATTAGATCCAAGAGTCTTCTCTTTCATAAACCCATCTACAAGAGCTAAAGAGAGGTTTTTGTTGAAAGAGAGAGCCTCATCTATCTGCTCATCGCGTTTTTTATGCAATTTTTTTTGCATCTTCTCATCACAATACTTACTCATAGCAATAGCCATCATAATCTTTGGATGATACGATAAAGGCTCTAAATCTGCAATTGCCTGAAGAATCTCAGATGACTTGGCTTGTGAGACCAGTTGTATAAAGCCACTTGTTGCATACTGAACATTATGATTTCTCTCTATATTTTCATAAAAACGCGAGATAAATGCAGCACTCACATCACGGTTGTCATCATTTTCAAAAAAATCTTCCCCACTCCAAGAGTAAAGCTTTACAAGTTTTAGAAACAAACTATTAGAGATGCAAGAGTTTTGTAAAAAGCTCTTAAGTCGCTCTTTATCATGTGAGAGTTTTAAGCTCATAAGAAGTGTATCATCCTCTAATGAGCCTGCTAATACTTTTTCAAAGACATCAATACTGATAGATTCTATCTTTTTATTTTCGTACAAGTCATCACTCAAATTTTGCTCATAAGGAGTCATCATCCTGCCCTCAATTAAAAGGTCTACATCTTCATGGTACTCCTCTACAAAATTGAGTTTGTGATGTTGTATTTGAGATTGAAACTCCGCATGGGAAAAAGCACGTGGTTTTCCAAACATAAAAAGTGTTTTTGCTTGTAAGTCTTGTAAATTCATAGACAAATTATACAAAGATTTTTTAATTTTTCTCTTCTTTGTTATAATAGATACAATATATTAAGGAAAAAGAAATGAAACTCTATGCACCTTGGGAAAAAGCCTTTGAAAAGATAGCTACCCCTTTTGAACACTTTTTACACTCCCAAACTACTACTGGTTTAGTCTTAATGCTTATGACAGTGGTTGCACTTATCCTTGCTAACTCCCCTTTTGCAGACCTCTACAGTCATGTTTTCCATACAAAAATTGACTTTAATGTAGGGGATTGGAAACTCTCCCATACCCTCCATCATTGGATAAATGACGGTCTTATGGCAGTCTTTTTCTTTATGATAGGGTTAGAGATAAAACGGGAAATTCTTGTAGGTGAACTCTCTAATATTAAAGTTGCTATCCTCCCTATCCTTGCTGCTATTGGTGGTATGGCACTTCCTGCTCTCATCTACATAAGCATCAATCAAGGGGGAGAGGGTGCTTCTGGATGGGGTATCCCTATGGCGACAGATATTGCCTTTGCAATTAGTGCTCTTGTCCTTCTTGGCAAACGTATCTCCCCTGCTCTTGTCACCTTTTTAGTTGCTCTAGCGATCGTAGATGATTTAGGTGCTGTTTTAGTGATTGCTATTTTTTATACTGACCAGATTCACTTTTTAGCTCTTAGTCTTGCAGGTGCCATGTTTGGTATCATGATCCTTTTTAACCGTTTTGGTATCCATGCGATACTCCCCTATTTTATAGTGGGGATTTTTATGTGGTTTTTTATGCTTGAATCTGGTGTACATGCGACCATAGCAGGTGTTATAGCTGCACTTACTATCCCATCTCGTCCAAAACTCACCCCTACATCTTTTACAGCACATACGAGAAATCTTCTTGATGAGTATGACAACTACCCAGTAGCTACAGACCACACTATGCATGAAAATCAAAAAGCGATCTTGCTAAACATCAAAGATACTATTGATTCAGTGAGTACTCCATCTGCGAAACTTGAACATGATTTGCATCTTCCGGTGAGTCTTATTATTATTCCACTATTTGCACTTGCTAATGCTGGGATTGCTATAGATTTCTCCTCCATCTCATCTACAATTATTGAGCCTGTTTCTTTAGGTATTATTGCTGGGCTTGTCTTGGGAAAAGTACTAGGTATTGCTGGGGTGGCATGGCTTGCTATAAAACTCAAAATTGCTAAACTACCACAAGAGAGTACCATGAGCCAAATCTTTGGTGTAGCCTTTTTAGGTGGTATCGGTTTTACTATGAGTATCTTTGTAGCCGATTTAGCCTTTGTTGGTAATGAGGCACTTATATTTCAAGCAAAAGTGGGTATCTTATCTGCTTCACTTTTTGCTGGTCTTTTTGGCTTTATCTGGCTACGTTTTATTGCGAGTAGGCCTTCGTAGAAAGATTGTCTAAATCTTTTTTTACCTCTTTCACAATTTCACTATCTTCTGCGAGACTTATCCACTTAAACTGAGAGCCACTTTGACTTACTCCCTTGAGTAGGTCTCCACTTTTTCTAAACTTCAGATCCAAATTAGCTATATCAAACCCACTTGTAGTCTTTACAAATTCATCTAATCTTTGAGATTTTTCTTTATTTGTATATAAAAAGCAGTAGCCTTTCAGTCCTGTACGACTTACTCGTCCACGGAGTTGATGAAGTGTTGAGAGACCTAACCTCTCAGCCCCAACAATAACGACAGTACTGAGTCGAGGCAATGAGATACCCACCTCCACTACAGTAGTTGCTATTAATATATCTCCACTCTCTCTAAAATCTTCTAAGACCTGCTCTTTGTCTTTATCTTTACCATGAGTCACATAAACATTACTAAAATGCTTTTCCCAATAGCCTCGTGCCTCATCTATACTTTGATATTCTAAGAGTTCGCTTTGCTCCACTAAAGGGTAGACTAGTAAAACCTGATTTCCCTTAGCTATCTCACTTTTTATCTGCTCAATTAAAGAGGGGAAATCTCTTTTATGAATCACTGTTGAGTCTATATCTTTTTTAAAAGGGGTAGAGGTTATAAGGCTTACATCAATGTGAGCTGTTTCTATCATAGCCTGTGTTCTTGGAATTGGGGTAGCTGAGAATTGTATGAAATGGGGCTTTTTTTCCCTTTCACTTACTAGTTTTTCAAGCATATTTCTCTGCTGTGTTCCAAAACGATGTTGTTCATCTACCATAACTAGTGCAGTTTGTGGTAAATCTCTATATAAAAGGGCATGAGTACCGATGATAAAATCATACTCGCTTAAATCTACTTTTTTTGTTTTATTTGTTACTAGTGTAACTCTTAATGTAGGAAGAAACTTTTGTGCTTCCTCATAGATTTGTTTTGCCAAAATAGTTGTGGGTGCCATAAGAATAGAGCGATTTTGTGCCATCATATAAGCCGAGGCTAAAATCACCATTGTTTTTCCACTTCCAACATCACCAACCACCATCCTTTTCGATGCTATTGGCTTTGCAAAATCTGTTTGTATATCATTAATTGTATCTATCTGCTCAGGTGTCAAAGTAAAAGGGAGTTGCTCTGCCCACTCTCGATAACTAGCATCTAAATGCACAAGAGATTCAAAGTATCTTCGTTTTGCAGAGAGTTGTTTCATATAAACAAAAAGCTCTGTATATTTTAAGGCATAAAGAGTTTGTGGGTTTAGCTCTTTTGTGTTAAGCTCCGATGTCGGAAAATGTAAATGAAGAAGCTCTTTTGCTATCTCTTTTTTCAACCCCTCTTTTTCTAAACTCTCTTCACTCAAATTAGCCCCTACAAAACGCAACATCACATCGGTTCTAAGAGCTGTTTTGTATTTAGGGGTAATTGAGCCAATAGTTGTGATTTTTTTAGGCATACTCATACTACAATGCCCCATCTTACACTCTATAACTCCATAAAAATAATCTCTACTTCCCTCTTGAAACTGGTGCATCATATATGGCTTAGGGCGAAAAAGTACCCCTGTAATTTTAAAGCCAAAATTGTGAGCAAAAAAGGTGATTTGTATGGAGTTTGGAGCACGAAACACTGACTCTATTGTTGCATCAATAAGTTGAGCTTTATGTTCTTGAAGTGTGTCATGAATTCTATAATCTTCATAAGAGTGTGGAATGCAAAGAGCGAGTTCACTTAGAGTATGGATATCAAGCTTAGAGAGCTTCTCTTTTTGTGCTTTTGTATAAGACATAATTTTAGTCTTTCTTCTCTTCGAGTTTTTTCACTCGTTTGTAAAGATTGCCTATCATAAAACTCATAATTACTATAATAAGAGTAAGGAGAATATCTTCAAGATTTTTCATATTTTACCTTTTATGTTATAATGCCACCAATGGGATTAGAGGGTTGCACCCCTCTAACCTAACACCTGTAAGATTTTAACAACTAAGTAGATTAGTGTTAAAACTTTCAGGAGTATGTTAAGATATTCCATCTTAACTCCTTTGTGTGGCATTTATCCCACTGATCTCTCAGTGGGAACACAACAATTATAATAAAAAATCAAAAAACTTCATAAAAACATAACAAAATGTCATATTTTTAAAGTATTAGCCGTGTATACGTTGGTTACGCTCTTCCTCTTGGGCTTTATAAAGTTCGGCACATCCGCGTGAAAGTTCACGAATTTTTAGAATATAGTTTTGGCGTTCTGTTTGAGAGATTGCCTTACGAGCATCGAGTACATTAAAAGTGTTTGAAGCTATCATACATAAGTCATAAGCAGGGAGTGGTAAACCCGCTTCTAGTGTTTTTAAACACTCTGCAGATTTTGCTTCAAACTCAGCAAAAAGCATCTCAGTATCAGCTACTTCAAAGTTGTATTTTGAGAACTCTATCTCACTCTCTTTATGTACATCTTTATAAAGTGTTTTCTCCCCTTGAGGGTTTATATTCCATACAATGTCAAAAACACTATCAACACCCTGAAGATACATCGCAAGTCGCTCTGTTCCGTAAGTGATCTCAGCTGTTACGGGTTTACACTCTATACCACCCACTTGTTGAAAGTATGTAAATTGAGTTACTTCCATACCATTAAGCCAAACTTCCCAACCAAGACCCCAAGCACCAAGTGTTGGTGACTCCCAGTTGTCTTCGATAAAACGGATATCGTGTTTGCTTACATCAAGTCCCAAATACTCTAAAGATTTTAAGTAAAGCTCCTGAATATTATCTGGTGATGGTTTGATGATGGCTTGAAATTGGTAGTATGAACCAAGTCTATTTGGATTTTCTCCATAACGTCCATCAGTTGGACGGCGTGATGGTGCTACATAGGCAGTTGCCCATGGAGTAGAATCGAGTGAGCGAAGAAAAGTTGCAGGGTGGAATGTTCCTGCTCCTGCTGGGATATCATAAGGCTGTACAATATTACACCCCTGTTTCATCCAAAATTCTTGTAGTTTTAGTAGCATTTCACTAAAAGTTATCATTATTTGCTCTCTTTTTATTTAATCTTGCAATTATATCTTAATTGACTTTTTTAGGATTTAAACTCATTTATTTTACAGATAATGTCACCCACATTAGCACCTAAAGAGGATGCAACCACATCACATTTCACCTTAAGCAAAAAGCAGATGTTTGAGCGATGTGATGGAGATAGGCATTCATAATTCCCCATCCCTTTACTCATCACCAAATCGGCACTGTCAAAAAGTTCTTGAGCATAGCTATTTGCACGAGAGTAAGCAAAGCCTGGGGTATTAACTCCACTATCTACCAGTTCACACAATGTATCAAAACCTGCCTCTCTTGCCTCTTTCATCGTAACATCATTGATGATTGGATTTCCTCTTACCATATAACTAACATGAATATCGGGATAAAGCCCTTGGAGTGTTTGTATAAAAAGATAATCAAAGATATGTTCTCCAACATTATCTCCAAGTACTACAATCTTTTTTGCTCTTTGAAGTTCTTTTTGTAATTGTGTAAAATCATTATGACTAAACTCTGTATGAAAAATCTTTTCAAGCTCTTCATCTAGGTCAAACTCTACAGCTGCAGCGAGATCTATAACATTACCAGCTACTGCAATCTTTGTGGCTACAAGAAGTTTCTCTGAAGAGTTTTGAAGTTTCTCTTTTAAAAATGGGATAAAGGAGAGTGCTTTTTGGGTTGAGAGTTCTTTTACCTCATCATAGAGATCCTCTTTTTTTGCTAAGAGTGCCATCTTTTCATAAACATCAGCAGCCACTTCAGGTGGGCTCAATCTAAAAGAGAACTCTTTACTCATATCTGTGACAGTTGTTGTGAGTTTGTTTGTGAGTGTTGTATCTGCATCAATCGCATCAGCGACTTTGATACTTTGATTGATTATGCAGCTAACACAAGCTTCATCAATAAACATTACTTGGTATGTTCGTCTATCGCTTTGTTCCACATAAGCTTGTATTTTCTACGCATAAACTCCACCTCTTGTTGGGAGAGTTTAAGCTGTTCTTGAAGGGTATGGATCGTTTTTCTATCTTCATCATAAAGTTCTTGCAGCGAAGAGAGTGCCTCTCTTAGAAACTCATTTTCCACTTTTACAGCTTCTATGGTTTCATCTTTAGCATCAAGAA
Organism: Sulfurimonas sp.; assembly: GCA_027063645.1. Lineage (GTDB taxonomy): Bacteria > Campylobacterota > Campylobacteria > Campylobacterales > Sulfurimonadaceae > Sulfurimonas. The sequence goes on along the minus strand of JAMORK010000037.1, from coordinate 31,141 downwards.
CTTTTTCATGAAGATTAATGATAGTTCCTATTGTTTTTTCAACAAATTCTGGTTGTACCATCATCTCATGTGTATTTCTTGCAGAGAGCTCTTTGAGTTTCTCAGGAATAATAACTTCAGTAGCACCTTTAGATGGGTTAATAAGCCTCACCCCATCTTCCACTTTTACACTTAACTTTCCAGCTTCTATAAGATCTTCTATCGAAGATATATCTAAACCTGTTAAACTACTATATTCCTCTTCACTCATCCAAGTCATTGTTTTACCTCTCTGCGTTTTAGGCTTATTTGATGATAGTTTCTATCTCTAAAGAATCCATCTCAACTTTTTTAGCCTTAGCAATTCTATCTTCTTGAAGTTTGATTGCTAACTCTTCATTATCTAATGCCATCATTTGCATAGCTAAATATGCAGAGTTGATTGCACCTGCCTTACCTATAGCTACTGTAGCAACTGGCATTCCAGCTGGCATTTGAACAGTTGAAAGAAGTGCATCGATTCCACTTAATGCAGAAGCTGACATTGGAACACCAATGATAGGTTTCACAGTTTTAGATGAAAGAACACCCGCTAAGTGTGCAGCCATACCAGCAGCAGCAATAAATACTTGAGCTCCTTTAGTTTCAGCAGCCTCAATATAATCCTTTGTTCTCTCTGGAGAACGGTGAGCTGAAGAGATAACCATCTCATAATTTACACCAAATGCTTCTAATGTGTCTGAACACGATTTCATCACTTCGTAGTCACTTTTTGACCCGATTACAATACTTACAAATTTCATTTTTATACCCTTAGATTTGTTTGACGAAATTATACATTATTTTTTCGGATATGTACCCATATCTGGATGGGAAGGTATTCTAAAAAATGTAAAAGCTGGAAACTTTGTTGGGAGCTTTATAGGGTTTGTGTTACCACTATGCACCGCTTCAAGAGTTTTTCCATTAAGGGCTTGGAGCTTTTTAAATTTCATAAAGAATCTTCCATCTTTTTCATATGTAGAACCAAATTCATTCTCAACTTTTTCTATTTCACTTCCAAATGGTGCTACAACTTCAAGTTCATCTTCAGGGAGTGTTTTAAATTTACACATAAAATACTCACCATCTTCAGTACTCACACCACTCACTTGGTGTGTTCCAAGTTGCATAGTAAAATCTAAACTTTGTGTATCATGGCGTTCAAATGGTCGTGAAACCAAATAAGCATCAGTATAACCACGATTTTGTAACGATTGCAGTTCATACTGATACTTCTCATCTTGAAATTTTCCAGCATAATAGTCATCTATCGCCATTCTATAAGCTTTAGCCGTTGCAGCAGCATAATAAGCTGTCTTTGTACGACCCTCAATTTTTACAGAGTCAACAACTCCACTATCTAAGATCTCTTGCATATGTGAAGCAAGGTTCAAATCTTTTGCATTCATAATGTAAGTTCCTACACCCTCATCCTCTTCAAGACGGAAAAGTGTCCCAGTTTCAGGGTTTGCTGCATACATCTCGTAAGGGAAACGGCAATCATTTGCACAGCTTCCACGGTTTGGAACGCGACCAGACTGAAGTGTAGAGATAAGACAACGTCCACTATAAGCAAAACACATAGAACCATGCACAAAAACTTCAAGCTCTAAATCTGGTAATGCCTCTTTAATAGCTACCAAATCTTTTAAAGATATCTCACGAGCCGTAATGATACGAGTAGCCCCCATATCATGATAAATCTCAGCATCAAGCACATTCATTACATTTGCTTGTGTAGAGAGGTGCAGTGGCATATCTGGCACAAGGTCATGACAGAGTTTTAAAACACCAGGTGTCGCAACAATAAAAGCATCAGGTTTTAATTCACCCATCGCCACTATATGTTTTTTTAGAAGATTTAACTGAGAATTAAAAGGGAAACCATTAATGGTTGCATAAACTTTTTTACCCCTTGCATGGGCATACTCTATCCCCTCCTTAAACTCCTCCATAGAAAACTCTTTACCTGAACGTATACGAAGTGAAAAGTGGCTTACTCCACCATACACAGCATCTGCACCAAAATCAAAAGCGATTTTTAATTTTTCTAAAGTCCCCGCAGGGGATAATAATTCAACTCTCTTAGCCATTACTGTCCAAACTGTGCAAGAAGTGCTTCGATATCATCTGTAGAGGCAACATCATTATGAGTATCTCCTGCAATATGTTGTGCAGAAGAGACACGTTTTTCATCATCAATTTTACCTTCAAAGAGTGTATTCATATATTTTGAAAGAGCACGCATCACATTGATAACACGTTCAATTTTTTGACGGTGAATATCTTGGTACTGCATAATATCCATCACACTCATAATAGCATCACCACTCGTTTGAAGTGATTCTAAAGTGCCATTTGCAGCTTCAAGTGCCTCTTTATTTTGTGCTAAAGATGTTTGAAAAGCTTCAACTTCTGGAAATTTTTTACTGAGTGTTTCAAAGAGTGCTATGTTTGCATTAAATGTATCTATAGATTTTTGAACATTTTCCTCTTTTTCCATTAAGTCATTAGAGATGCTCTCTATAATATCGAAAATCTCACTTGCTTTTTCTTCACTCTCTTTAGTAACATCATCAAGCTGGTGTACCATCTTATTTTCATCAGTCGCAGGAAGTGGCCAATGGTGTGCAGTCTCTTCAGAATACCCTGCCGGTGCATCTTTATCAGGAACATCATTTTGAGTTGCTACATCTTGAGCTATCGATTCAGCAAGATCAACTTGTTCATCTGTTGCTGAATCATTCTCCTCTTCAAGAGCATCATCCTCTAAATCATCTAAATCTATCTCTCCGCCCATCAAAGCATCTAGTTCTTCTTGTGTCATACACTCTTCTCCAAGGTCAAAATTGCATTATTTATTAAATTAACACTATAATAGCATAAAAACTATAAATATGGGAAAATAATGGTAGTAGATTTACACAACCACACACCACTTTGTAATCATGCCGAGGGGGAGATGCAAGAGTATATTGAGGCTGCTATTAAGGCTGGTACTCGCTATTTTGGTTTTGCAGATCATGCTCCTATGGATTTTGATCCAAAGTACCGTATGGCATTTTCTCAGATGAGTTCTTATGAACAAAAAGTACTCCAAGCAAAAGAGACTTACAAAGATAAAATCACCATATTGCTTGGCTATGAAGTAGATTATCTCCCTGGGCATATGGATAAAAGAGTTTTAGAAGCCGATGTTGATTACCTCATCGGTAGTGTCCATTTTTTAGAGGGGTGGGGTTTTGATAATCCTGAGTTTATTGGTGGATGGCAAGAGCAAAATATAGATGAAATTTGGCAAAAATATTTTGATACAATTGAAGAGATGGCTAAAAGTCAGCTTTTTGATATTGTAGGGCATTTAGACCTTATAAAAGTGTTTAAATTTATGCCCACTAAAGAGATTATTCCAATGGCAAAAAATGCTCTCCAGGCGATTAAAGATGCAAATATGGTCTTAGAGTTAAATGTCGCAGGCTACAGAAAAGAGGTAGCAGAGGCTTACCCATCAAAAGAGCTTTTACAAGAGGCTTTTCAACTTGATATTCCAATTACCTTTGCTTCTGATGCACATAAACCAGAGCAGGTAAATCTTTATGAAGAGAAGATTATACAACTAGCACATAATGTTGGTTACACTGAGTGTACCTACTTTCTAAAAAGAAAACCGTACACTCTCAAGTTTTAATCTTCAGTATTAACTAGCCACATAGAGAAGATATCTAGATAGTCCCAAAAAGATTGGATATACTCAGGGTTAATCCCCTCCTCTTCTAGTGGTTCTAAAAGTTGGGCATACAGCTCAAGCCAAACGCGACGACCTTTTTCATCTATGCGGAAAGGGGCATGGCGTCCAACCATCTGGTGTTCACCACGCTCTTGTGTAAAGAGAGGCTCTCCCCCTGAAATCTCATACAAAAATATAAATGCATGATGCTTTGCCTCTTCAAAATCTTCCTCATCTAAAACAGGAAATAAAAAAGCAATTTCACTTGTTTCTATAAGCTTATAATGATCATACACAAGCTTATGAAATCTCTCTTTACCAACCTCATGTAAAAAACCAGGGTGTGGTTTCGTAACTGGTGGCCTTACACCAATTTTTCCATCAGTTATAGTTAGTTTCATTCAAAACCCTTTGTTAATTTGCTAGAATTATACAGATTATTTGTAACAAAAGATTTAAAATGAATGTATCACCAAGTTTTTCACCACCCATTGGGTTGATGAGGCCATATTTTATACTCAGTGCAGTTTTTTATATACTGAGTATGTCCTCACTTTTTTTTATGGATCCACAAAGTGATTTTAAAGATTTTCACCTTATAGGCTGGGTACACCTTTATATGCTTGGATTTGTGATGATGGCTATCTTTGCAGCGATGGCTCAACTCGGTCCTATCGTAGTAGAGAGTAACCATGCCTATGTCAAAGTATTTCACTATCTTCATATTCTGCTCACAAGTGGGCTACTACTGATGCTTTTTGGATTTTTTCAAGAGATTACTTTTTTACTCTTTGGTGGTGTTTTAGTACTTCTTGCCATGCTTATCTATGCCATAGAGTTTCTTTTTACCATTAGAAAATCTCGACGAAAAACAAGTATTACGAAGGCGATGAAGATGAGTAACTTTTTCTTACTCTTAGGGATTACTACAGGGCTTGTGATGGCTGCTGCATTTAATGGACACATCAACATCAACCCTCACGATATTTTAAATATCCATACCTTTGGACTTGTTGTTGGCTTTGTCATTTTACTCATTATGGGGATCTCTATCATTCTTATCCCTATGTTTGGAAGTTCTAAACGTATTAGTGATAATGAATTTTCAAACTCTTTTATCACTATAGCTCTTGGTGTTATTGTTATGATGTTTTCACCATTTTTTTATACAGAGATTCTAGAAAATCTCTCTTATGCCATCACTACACTTGCTATCCTTTTATACCTTTACCAACTCTACAAGATGACAAGCTCTCGAGCAAGAGTGAAGCACGACATCTGGGCAAAATCTATGTATGTTGCTTTTACATCCTTTATATTTGCTTTTCTTCTACTCCTTAGTTTTATTGTCAATGGAGATGAAATTTTACTAAGAGTTGGGATGTGGTTAATGTTTGTAGGTTTTTTTGGTTTTGTGATTATTGGCAACTTTTATAAAATCATCCCTTTTTTAGTTTGGTTTCATATATACTCACCTCTTATTGAAGAGAGAGCTGTTCCTATGTTACATGAATTACTTCCTAATCGTTTAGCACACCTACAATGGTTTTTTAGCCTCTGTGGTTTACTCTTAAGCACCCTTGGAGTTCTTTTAAAAGATAGAGAGATTTTCACCGGTGGTGTTGTACTTTTAACACTTGGTGCACTTATATTTTTCATAACAATTGAGAAAGTTTTAAAAGTAAAGATATAATTAATCATTGCACTTGTATAATACTTCAAACATAAAATACAAAAGGATTTACTTATGGGTAAATATATTGAATTAACTGGTGCAGATTATAAAGCAACTATCGCTGAAGGTGTATCTTTAGTAGACTTCTGGGCTCCATGGTGTGGACCTTGTCGTATGATCGCTCCTGTTATCGAAGAGTTAGCGGAAGATTATGATGGAAAAGCAAAAATCTGTAAAGTAAACACAGATGAAGAGCAAGATATCGCTGTTGAATTTGGTATCCGTTCTATTCCTACTATCATCTTCTTTAAAGATGGTGAGATGGTAGACCAAGTTGTTGGTGCTCAAAGCAAACAAGCTTTAGCTGACAAAATTGACGCTCTTTTAGCGTAACTCTTTAAAAGTCTAAAAGTTGGCAAGGAAAAGGGGTAAAAGTCTCTTTTCACTCTCCACTCTTTTAGCATCTTTCTTTGGTGCAGCTATGATAGCTGCTGCCTTTGCTTACTTCAACTACAAATTTTCTGAATATAAATTTATCGATTTTAAAGAGTGGATCTTTTATGAAAAAAGTGATATTTTCACACCAACACAAGAAAAATACATTGTTGTCTTTTACTCTTCAAAAGAACCAAACACAATGGATCAACTTGCTCAAATAAATTTAAATATCCCTATCATCGCAATTGACTACTATAATCAAGTACGAAAAAACTCTAAAACAACTACATTTTTAAGAAGTGGGACGAATACCTCTTTAAAATTTATTCAACGTTTCAATATTTACAATTCCCCATCTATTTTCTTTATAAAGAAACACAAAGATTTTCTTTATAAACAAGATAGTATGATACGTAAACTAGATAACTTAGATGAGTTATCCAAAGAAACAAACAACTTATAAAAGGAAGTTAAATGTCAGTTTTAGATTGTGCAATAATAGGCGGAGGTCCTGCAGGTTTAACAGCAGGTTTATATACGACACGTGGTGGACTTGAAAATGTAGTTATGTTTGAAAAGGGGATGCCTGGTGGTCAAATCACTAACTCTTCAGAGATAGAAAACTATCCTGGTGTTACAGGTGAAATCACAGGAATGGACCTTATGGCACCATGGCCTGAACAGTGTTCTAAATTTGGTTTAGTTCATGAGATGGTCAATGTAACTCGTGTAAGCAAATCAGGAGATCTCTTCACAATTCATAAAGAAGATGGAACCACTACAGATGCTCACTCTGTTATCATAGGTACAGGTTCACGTCCACGTCGTGCAGGATTTGCTGGAGAAGATGAATTTTTTGGTCGTGGTGTAAGTACTTGTGCTACATGTGATGGTTTTTTCTATAAAGGTAAAGAGGTTGCTGTAATTGGTGGTGGAGACACTGCACTTGAAGAAGCACTCTATCTTGCTAAAATCTGTTCAAAAGTTTACCTAGTACACCGTCGTGATACTTTCCGATCTGCGCCAAATACTATAGAGCGTGTGAAAAGTACTGAAAATATTGAACTTGTTTTAAACTCAGTACCAGATGAAGTTTATGGTGACAAGATGGGTGTGACAGGTATTCGTGTAAAAGACAAAGAGGGAAATACTCGTAATATTGATGTGCCTGGTGTTTTTACTTTCGTTGGAAATGATGTCAACAATCAAACTCTTATCCAAGAAGATGGTAGCTTCTTATGTGATATGAATGAACAAGGTCAAGTTATCGTTGACATAAGTATGAAAACCTCAGTACCTGGACTTTTCGCAACAGGCGACATGCGTATAGCCGCTCCAAAACAAGTTGTTTCGGCAGCAGGAGATGGTGCAGTTGCAGCACTTCAAGCTATCTCATATGTAGATGAGCTTTTAAACTAAAATTCGCTATTATTTGAAAAATTTTTATAAGAGGCAAAATTATGATTAAAGTTGGTGTATTTGGAGCAAGTGGGCGTGTTGGGAAACTTCTATTAGAAAATCTCAAAGATATAGAAACCATGAGTTTAAGTAGTGTCTATGTAAGAAATTCTCTAGATTTTTCTATAGATCCATCTGTACTTGTAACATCTGACTTACACTCTTTTTTAAATGCTTGTGATGTTGTCGTTGATTTTTCACTTCCAGATGCTTGTGAGACTCTTTTAGAAGCTGCACTCAACACACCAAAAGCCTTAGTTATTGGGACAACTGGTCTTAGCATTCATCAGCTCAATCTTCTTAAAGAAGCAAGTCAAATGATGCCTGTACTCTATGCAACAAATATGTCCTTAGGTGTAGCACTTTTAAATAAGTTAGTAGAGCAAGCTTCAGCTGCGCTAGAGGGCTTTGATATAGAGATCGTTGAGATGCATCATAAACATAAAAAAGATGCTCCTAGTGGTACTGCTCTTACTCTTGGTGAGCATGCTGCACGTGGTCGTGGACTTGAGCTTGACAAAGTACGTGTAAGTGGACGTGATGGAAACATTGGTGAGAGAACTCAAGATGAGATTGCCGTGATGGCGATTCGTGGTGGAGATATTGTAGGTCGTCATACTGTTGGTTTTTACAACGATGGTGAATTCTTAGAACTCAACCACACAGCAACATCGCGTTCTACCTTCTCTAAAGGTGCTCTTCGTGCTGCATCTTGGCTAGCTGATAAAGAAGCTGGTCTCTACACTATCGCTGATTGTTTAGAACTAGACTAAATCTCTTTTGCAGATTTTGCTAAATCTGCCCAAGGAGATGCTGGGTCTGCATCTATCGCTTCTTGGTAAGCTTTTTGAGCCTTGGTATCTCTCCATAGTTTACTGAGCACTGTTCCAAGAAGATACTTTTGACGTGCTCTTTTTGTCTTATCAAGTGTAACATCATTTAAACTCTCTATAACATCTAAAGCTTTTTCATACTCTTTAAGATTCATATATGCCTGATAGAGTGTAAACTCTAAGTAAGGGCTTTGAGGATGAGACTTGGAAGCTTTTTGAATTTTTAAGGCTTCCTCTCCATATTTTATAATTATAGTATCATCATTCCTATCACTTCCCAAACTTACCATAGCAACATACCTATCTAAATCTTTGTAATCTAAGCCAAACACTTTTTGTATATTTGCTATAGCATCTATCATCTCATCACTTTTTTCTAAGCGCTCATATGTATCAAATAGATAACGATACACTTCAACATAAGGCTCTTCTTTACTTCCCTCTATAAGAGTGATAAGATCTTTCGATGCTTCTATCACATCACTGTAGTTTCCAGTTGTAAAATCTATTTTAATATATCTGTAAAGCCATTTTTTTCTTTGATCTAAATCTTTAGAGTTTAAGTTTCTCGTTGCTACTTGGCGAGAGAGTTGATAGTCTCCCCCTTTCATTCCACACTCATAGATTCCATCATCCCATTTATCAGAGAGTGTTATGTTATAATCTTTAGAGATACGAAGTACATTATGGCACTCTTTTTTCTTAAGAGAGTTTTCCATAGCTCCTATAGCTGCTTCATGAATCATTTGAGGTATATCTTTATAGATCTCCTCATCTAAACTTTCTAACTTATCTTTAAAATCTAAAAAGGCAAGATAATGTTTACTCTCAAGTAATAATTTCGCTTTTTCATAGATTGCACGTTCTCCAATACTATCACCAGCATAGTCATCTATAAGCTTGTCATACTCCTGTAATTTTCTTGTTGCATTAATATCTTTTTGATCAAAAAATAAAGAATCTTTAGCAACTTGAATAATATCTAGGTATTCTCCATCTGGGTATGCTTTAAAGTACTCATTGATAGCTTTGAGTGCTTCATCTTTATTTTCTGTTTTACTTAGCCATAAAGCTCTATCTTTGAGTATATTTTCATAGTTTTCATCATCTTTAGGCATAGAAGCTAAAAGTACTTTTGCCATCTTAGCAGCTATCTCATACTTAGAAGAATCTGCAAATGTATACATCATCTCTTTAGACTTTTTAAAATGCTCATATAAAAATGATGGTTTTGCTTTAATAATTTTTTCCATATATTTTACAGCTTCTTTTTGGGAATCTGTCATATAAATTTTTACAAGATTAAAAGCAGCATTGACTGCTACATCTAAGTTTTGTGTCTCTTTTAAAGCTCGTTTATAAAACTTAATTGCTACACTTATGCCCCCTGATTCTTCAAGCATCTCCCCCTTATAAATATAACCCCATTGAGCATATACACTTTGTGCATGCTCACTAAAAAGTCTATCAAAAAAGTAATCTGCATCACCATTTTGTCCTATAAGAGAATAAGCTTGTGCAATCAAAGACAAAACCTCTGCTACATTCTCATCTGAAGAGTACTCTCTTAAAAAAAGTTTTGCATAATCAATCACATTATCATTATCTTTGAGTTGCTTATAAACTTTTATCTTATAGTATGTGAGTTCTGCTTTAAAAAGGGTATTTGGATACTCATCTAAAACTGTGTCTATAAGGTCTAAACACTGCTCATAGTTTCCCTTGGCATAAAGTTTTTTAATTCTTAAGTAATCAGTAACATCTTCCACTTTTTTTATATAAACTGGATTCCCTTTTATATCTAAACTTCCTACATAAGGGAGCTTGTCTTTGTCCATAAAAAAAGGAAAGTTGATGCCTATTTCTGATGTTTCATCTTTATGAATAAGGGGTAGTTTTTCCTTATAACCAATAACCATCCAATAATCTGATAATGTAACATTTGGTTCATAAACAGAATTATCTTGAGTTAAATCAAATACTTGTGGAACAAGTTTTATCTTATAAAATGGTGTAATAACTAGAAAAAAAGTTTCCTTTTGTATCATCGTATCAATTTTAAAAAAATCATTTTGTAATTTTTGGATGATTTTGTCAGGCTTTTTTGAGTAAGCACAAACTATTTTTGTAGTAATTAAGAAATCATCTTTTATCGCTTCGCAGACAAAGCTTTGAGTATCTTTGAGATGTAATATAGAGTATCTTTGATGATCTTCTACTCCACTATCGATAGATATCTCTAGTGCAGTAAGATGAAGAGTAGAGAGTATAAGGAGGGAGAGTATCCATTGTTGCAAATTCTCTTCTCCTTATATTTTATTTATTTTTTAATATCCACTGTTATAAACAAAGGCTGTAATAAACTCTAAAAGTGGGTTTACAGCTATGATAGCAAAAACAGTTCCCACTGCAGCAATACCAATAATAGTTTTAAGAGCATTCGTTGCATTTGAAACATATACTTCACCATTTACACCAACAACAGGTTCTTTCATAAACATATATACAATAAGTTTAAGATAGTAATAACCTGCAATAGCAGAGTTAAGTGCCATAATAAGTGCAAGAACTGTATAACCACCAGTTACTGCAGAACTAATCATATATAATTTACCCCAGAAAAGTGCAAATGGAGGTAAACCAGCAAGACTTAACATAAAAAGGGCCATTACAACAGCTGCCATTGGAGATGTTTTGATCATCCCTGCAAATTTATCATAACTATGATCACTGCTTTGTCCATCTGGAAGATGTTTTTGACGAGAGATCCATAACATAGAGAATGATCCAAGGTTAGTAAAACTAAACAGAATCCAGTAAAGGAAAAGTGCTGAGTTTGCTTGTGTTGTACCAATTAAGATAGCAGCCATAACAAAACCTGCATGAGAGATTGAAGAGTATGCAAGCATACGTTTCACATCTGTTTGAACAAGAGCCCAAAGGTTTGCAGCTGTCATAGTGATAACAACAAAAGCATAAAGTACAACTTCTAGCCAAATAACACCACTATGAATTAAGAATTCAAAAAGTCTCATCGCAACTACAAATGCAGCGATTTTAGGTACGATTGACATATATCCAGCCATTGCCGCTGAACTACCCTCATAAACATCAGGAGCCCAAGTATGAAATGGTACGATGGAAAGTTTAAATCCAAATGATGCAAGCATAAATACTACACCAACAAGAACATAACCTATATCTGCATACCCATTTCCTGCAAGAACTGCAGCAATTTGATTAATCTCTATACTTCCTGTAAGTGCATAAAACACCATTGCACCAAAAGAGAAGAAGCCTGCTGCTAATGCACCCATTGTAAAGTATTTTACTGCCGCTTCAAATGATTTGTCACGGTTATGCATTGCAATCATAGTATAAAGTGCAAGTGATGCAGTCTCAAGCCCTACAAAGATAAGGATTAAGTTATCAGATGCAACCATAAACTGGAATCCACCAATCATAAATAAGAAAAGTGCAAAGAATTCAGGGTAACTAAACTCATGGAAACGCTTATGTGTTAATGCTAATGGGATAAATAGCATTGAAGCAATAACAATAATAAATTGCGAAAGCAGAGCTAAACCATCGATAAGCATAACATTAAATACACCAAGCATAGTGCCATCTTGTGCAAATATAGTTGATGCATCATAAAGTGCAAAGAAATCCATAAAAAGGAATAATAAACTAACACCTACATATAAGGTCTTATCTAAATTACTTTTAAATAGATCAATAACTAAGATTAATAGTGCACCAACGATTGGAATCAACATTGGTGCTAGAGTCATTAAATTTAATGACTCTAATGAAACATTTACTGGCGCTAACATTAGTGTGCCTCCCCTGCTGGTGTTCTAGTAATTACAATACCCTCTATAACATTAGGGATTCTAATTTTAGCTTCTACACTTGTTGCTTTATCGTGCATAAGTTGTACGATAGACTCAACTGAGTTATTAATTGGGCCAAGTACTGGTTTAGGATAGACACCTAACCAAATTGTGATGATTGATAATGGAATTAAAGCTAAAAGTTCACGTTTATTTACATCTTTTAGATTTCTGTTTTCATCTTTTGTAATCTCACCAAAGAACATTTTTTTGTAGGCTGCTAACATATAGATAGCCCCAACAATAATTGCAACACCTGCGAGAAGTGTTAATGTATGAGATTGTTGATAGAATCCAAGTAAACTTAAGAACTCACCAACAAAGTTGATTGTAAGTGGCATACCAACAGAAGCCATAAGCATAATACCAAAGATCGTTGCATATCTAGGCATAACATGTGCTAAACCACCAAATTGATCCATCATCTTCGTATGGCGTCGATCATAGATAACCCCAACAAGTAAGAACAGAGCACCAGAGACAACACCGTGAGCAATCATTAAAAAGATTGAACCTGAGATACCCTCAACATTTAATGCAAATGTACCAAGGATAATAACACCCATGTGTGAAACTGATGAATAAGCAACAACCTGCTTCACATCTTCTTGTGCATAAGCAACCATTGCAGTATAGATAATCATAATGATAGCAAGAATTGCAATCGGATACATATAGAACACTGATGCATCAGGGAACAATGGTAAAGAGAAACGGATAAATGCATATGTACCCATTTTCAGTAAAATTGCTGCAAGAATTACAGAACCAATCGTTGGTGCTTGACCATGTGCATATGGTAACCATGTATGAAATGGAAACATTGGTACCTTAATAGCAAAACCAATAAAGAATGCTGCAAATAACCATAACTGAAAACTCTCTGGTAAAATAAGTCTATACCAATCAAGAATAGCGAATGACCACACACCTGTTGCTTGGTAGTAAAAATATGCCATAAAGAGCATACCTACAAGCATCACTAGTGAACCTGCAAAAGTATAAAGGAAGAACTTCACAGATGCATATATACGAAGTGGCCCACCCCATGCTCCAATGATATATAACATTGGTACAAGAGAAAGCTCCCAAAATACATAAAATATAATTGCATCAAGAGCAGCGAAAACACCAACCATTGTCATTTGTAAAAATAATAATGTAATAATCATGTTCTTTACATTTTTTGTATCAGTTAAAGAAGCGATACCAATGAGTGTAAAGAATGCTGCAAGGATGATAATAAATAAAGAGATACCATCAACACCTAAGATATAGTTAATTCCAAACGATGGAACAACTGGAATAAGTTCCATAAACTGCATGCCAGATACATTTGAATCAAATGCAAACCATAGCCATAATGCAAGTGCAAATTCAATTACAGAAACTGCAACACCATAAGCACGCATACTGTCTTTATGAATTATAAATCCAAATACAGCAGCCACTGCTGGAAAGAAAATTAAAACTGATAATATATGATCAATCATCTACTAAACTCCTAAACCTGATAAGATCGCTAAGATCGCATCAGAATATCTAACTGCTAGTCCGAAAACCACAGCTAATGATAACAGACCAATTGTACCTGCTACCATCCATTTTAACATCGTAGAAAGATTACCACTCTGCATATCTCTTGTTCTTTCACCAGTACTATAAAGAACACCAGCAATTCCATCTACAGTTGCATCTACTATTTTAAGATCCACTTGTTTCCAGAATATTTTAGAAAGTTCTCTATATGATTTAACTATATACTCTTCATAGAAGTAAGGAATATAGTATTGGTTTATAAGTAATTTATATCCAAAACTATTTTCCATTGCTGATGTACCATCTGGAACAGTAACTTTACTGTTAGCATATTTTTTATAAGCATAAACAATTGCTAAGATAACAAACAGCTGTGTTCCAATTGTCATAATCCAATACACTAAGTGATTATGGATATGGTATTCAGTCGCAGGAAGTAATGCTGTTACCATCTCGTAGTAAGTCATTTTTAAAGATCCTGCAATAATTGCAAGAAGTAAAAGTGGACTCATAGCGATAAGCATAAATTTATATGCTTCGTGTGGGTCAATACCAAAAAGTTTGTAACGCTCTTCACCATGGAAGATTAGTGCAACAAGTCTAAATGAATAAAATGCAGTTAAACCAGCAGTGAAAAGAAGTACACTATAGATAATAAAGTGATGCTCAACAAATGCCGACTCTAAGATTGCATCTTTAGAGAAGAAACCAGCTAGTGGGAATATACCCGCTAGTGCTACTGATGCTAAAGTCATCATCACAGCAGTTGCAGTCATCTTCTTCTTTAATCCACCCATTTTAAATGGATCTAGTTCATCGTGCATTGCATGCATTACATTACCAGCACCTAAGAATAAAAGTGCTTTAAAGAATGCATGAGCCATAAGGTGGAAAAGTGCCACCCAATATGCACCAAGACCAGCTGCTGCAAACATATACCCTAGTTGTGAAAGTGTAGAGTATGCAATGATACGCTTCATATCACGATTTACTAGGGCCATTGAAGCTGCAAATAGTGCAACAAATGCACCAAGACTAGCGATAAATAAACCAACATTAGGGATTAAGTCATAAAGCTCGTTAGAACGAACTACTAAGTAAACACCTGCTGTTACCATTGTTGCCGCATGGATAAGAGCCGATACTGGTGTAGGACCCTCCATTGCATCTGCAAGCCAAGTATGAAGTGGAAACTGAGCTGATTTACCCATAGCACCGATAAACAAGAAGATACCAATCCAAGTAAGTGTAGCTGTATCAAGTGTTGCGAATGCTGCAAAAGCACCATCATACTGTAATGTACCAGTATTCCAATATACTAAGAATATACCGATAAGCATACCAAGGTCAGCAATACGGTTCATGATAAATGCTTCATTTGCTGCCCAAGTAGCAACCTCTTTATGAAACCAGAAACCAATAAGACCCCAAGAACAAAGACCAACACCTTCCCAACCGATGAAAAGACCTGCATAGTTATCACTCATAACAAGTACCATCATAGAGAATACGAAAGCCGATAACCATGAAAAGAATCTATTGAAACCTTTATCGTGATCCATATAGCCTATAGAATAGATATGTACAATTGTAGAAACAAGTGTAACAACCATCATCATAGTTACAGAAACTTGATCCACTACAAATCCAAATGGGATATATAGGTTACCCGTTGCCATCCATGTCATCATCTCTACATGTACAGGAGTTCCTGTAATTAAAATCTCTGCAAGTAAAAAACTACTACTTACAAATGAAGTAAAGATGAGAAGTGAAGCGATAATACCAATAAATTGTTTCTTCGGTGTTGCAGTAAAAAGTGCTGCAAAAAGAGAACTAACTAAAGGTGAAAATAATGCTATATATAATAAATTTTCCATCTAATTATCCTCTCATACTTGTCATAGTGTCAAGATCAATTGTACCGTGGCGTTTAAACCAAACAATAAGAAGACCAAGTCCTACAGCGAGCTCTGATGCAGCGATTGCAATTACAAAAAATGCAAACATCTGACCTGTTAAGTCACCGTAATAGTGTGAAATCGCAGCAAAAGCGATATTTACCGCATTGAGTAAAATCTCCGTTGCGAAAAACAGTAAAAGAAGGTTCTTTCTTCTCATTACACCCACTAAACCAATAGCGAATAAAATAGTAGATAGAACAAGATAGTGATTTAAACCAATTTCCATCATGAAAGTACCTTTTTATTTTTATCTTCATTCATTTCTAAAATCTCTTCTTTATTCATCAGAGTTAAAGAAAGATCCATTTTCTTACCAGCAAGTACAATTCCTGCTACCATAGCAACAAGAAGCATCACTGCTGCAACTTCAAATGGGATAAGGTATTTTGTAAAAAGTACCATACCAACCTCTTGAGTATTTCCTGCACCAACACTTGGGTAGAGTGCTACGATATTATCGCTTAGTATTGGAGCAGAGAAGATTGCAACAACTAAAACAGCTGCTACAGTAGCCATACCCACAACTATAAACTTGTTCCCTTGCTTCTCTTTCACATCACGTGTAGAATCAAAGAACATCATACCAAAGGCATAAAGTGCCATAACAGCACCAGTATAAACGATAATTTGTATCGCACCTAGAAAATCAGCACCAAGGATAAAGAAAAATGCTGATATAAAAATCATTCCTGCTGCTAAAGCAGTTAATGCATGTAACGCTTGTGATGTTGTTACAGTGATGTAAAACATACTAATCGTTAAAAATGCAAACAAGTAAAACGCTATCGCTTCAAACATAATCCAAACTCCTTAATACGATAGAGGTGTTTTCTTAACACGCTCATCTTCATGTGGTGTAATAGCACCAAAACCTTCAAACTCTTTTTGAGCATTTGCTTTCATTGTGTCTAGTGGTGTTAACATATACTCATAATCAACAAAATGTTCACGTTGATCAGATGCATTTTCATAGTTTCCACCATGAGTAATCGCTAACTCAGGACACACTTCAGCACAATATCCACAGAAGATACAACGACCAAGGTTAATTGTATATTCACTTACCTCTTTACGAGACTCTTCGTCAATGCGAGTATCCATACGAATACAATCAGAGATACAAATTTTCTCACAAAGTCCACAACCGATACATCTTTCAGTATCACTTTCCCAAAGACGCTTCATCTCATGGATCGCACGATAACGTGGTCCAATAGGCATCTTCTCTTGTGGATACTGAATAGTATGGATGTCAAAACGGATCATCTCACGAAGTACAACCCATAATCCAACAAAAAGCTCACCTCTAAATGATCTTTTTACAACACGCTTAAACTTACCCCAACCATCAGTAGGATAATCTTCAATGTCTACTAAGTAGTAGTCACCCTCAGTTACATTTCTATTATTAAATGCTTCCATTTTCATTCATATCCCCTTAAAACATCATCACAAAGCCAGTGATTACAACATTAATCACTGCTATTGGCATAAGTACTTTCCAACATAACCACATAAGTTGATCTGGTCTTACATCTGGCCATGCAGCTCTTGTCCATAAGAAGAAGAAGAAGAAAAATGCCATTTTACCAAGAAGACCTAGTGCACCTAAGAAAGAACCATCTCCATAACCACCTAAGAAAAGTAAAGGGATTACAAAAGAGATAAAGAACATATTTGCATACTCACCGATGAAGAAAAGACCCCATCTCATACCAGAGTACTCAGTACCAAAACCATCAATAATCTCATGGTCATTTGCAATTAAGTGAAATGGTGTACGACCAGTTTCAGCAAATGCAGCGATCCAAAATAAAATAAATGCTACAGGTTGGCTCCATACAATCCAATCACCAATACCACCAGCTTGATACTCATTAAAATCTATAAGAGATAATGAACCAACCATCATAATAGGAGCAAGAAGTGAAAGACCTGTAACAACCTCATAAGAGATAAATACAGCAGCACCACGAGCAGCTGAAAGAAGTGAAAATTTATTTGCAGATGCCATACCACCAAGAAGTGGTCCATAAAGACCAACTGCCATTACACCTAAAATGTAAAGAATACCAACATTAATATCTGCAACAATTGGATGAACTTCATAGCCAAAAAGTGTAAAAGATGGTAAGAATGGAATCGCAGCTGCTGCCATAAATGCAGTTGCAGCTGTAATTACCGGTGCAATTTTAAAGATATTTTTCACAACACCTTGAGGGATAATATCCTCTTTTGTAAAAAGCTTGATACCATCAGCTCCAACTTGTAAAAGTCCATAAGGACCAACATTCATTGGCCCAAGACGACGTTGCATAAATGCAAGTATCTTACGCTCAAAATATGTACCTATACCTGCTAAAGCAGAAAATACAAGTAAAATAACAACGACTTTAATGATCGTCTCAATTAAATATGCTGTATCCATATATTACACCTTTTCTATCGAAGCTGTTGCAAAGCGGTAATTCTCTACTAGGGCCTCTGAGTTTAATTTTGAATCAAAAGTTGGAATAACAACAATATCCCCTTGAATCTTGTTGTCGCTTACCACTTTCGCAGTAAGTTCACCATTTTGAGTTTTCACTTTTACACTATCACCAGCATTTATGTCAGAGTTTGAGAGGAACTCTTCGCTCATATAAATACCGCTCTCCTCATCGAGGTTCGTTGTTTTGTTTGTAAAATCAGTAAATTGTCTTACTGGATTAGCTAGATAGATTATACTACCTTCAAGCTTAGCATCGCTGAATTTCTCAACACTTTCATCATCACTAGCTTTAACTGCTACATTTTCTAACACATAACCGCGAACTTCTGTACCATCATTTTCATAATGATTTGGAAGATTATCGAACTCTTCAGCCTTAAATCCAGCTGCTGTTGGAAGTGAAACTGTATAGTTTATAACATGCTCTGCATCAAATCCAAGTGCATTTGCAATATCGTTAAGCTCATAGCCACCATAACCAATAGCTGCATTTGTAGGGTTTACACGCTTATTGATGCTTGTAAGTGTCCCCTCTTGTTGATTGATAGCTGGCATATCTAAATCACCATCACCAAGAGCTGAGAGAGTAAAATCAGCCTTAGTGTTGTAACCTAGAGTATAACCAGTTGCCTCATCATCAAGCTCACAAATAAGTGCCACACCAAGAGAGTTAGTAAGTGGTGGAATCATTGTAAGTTCAAATGCCGTATATTTTTCAACTATAGCTACTAAACGAGCTAGATTTTTAGAGTTTGGATGTGTATAAAGGTCAGCTCCCACCATAAGTTGGAACTTGTCTTTTTTCTTCAGGTTTTTCTCTAATGCTTCCATA
Source organism: Sulfurimonas sp. (assembly GCA_027063645.1). GTDB lineage: Bacteria > Campylobacterota > Campylobacteria > Campylobacterales > Sulfurimonadaceae > Sulfurimonas. The sequence goes on along the minus strand of JAMORK010000037.1, from coordinate 12,267 downwards.
AATTTCGCATCAGCACCTAAAATCTCAAGAAGTTTATTATCATCGACGACAACCTCTTTTTCAACTTTTTTAGGAACCATCTTAGATTTTTCTACTTCAACCTCTTCCTCTTCACCAGTCTCTTCATTCACTTTCATCTCTTTAACAATCTCAATAACTTTCTCTTTAATAGTTTCAGTGACAGTGATTGTTTTTTCAGAGTGAAATGATGCCAAATACTCAGCAATATCTGAAGGAAGTTTCTCTTTATCTGCAAATAGATCAAGTACAAGATAAAGTGCTGCCTCCTCTTGAAGTGGCGCATGTTGTACAGTCATAATAGATTTTCCAAGACCTTCAATGATAGGATCTTTTACAGGATGGAAGTAAAGTCCAGCACCCTTATTTACTGTCATAGAGTTGTTGAGTGCATAACGGGCATTTGGATTATCTGTTTTTAAAGCACTACCAATACTTACAACAAAGTTAGAGTTATGTACTTTTTCTAAATCAGATCCATAAAGTTTTGTTCCACTCACTTCTGAGTAATCATTTAAGAAAGTTTGAAATGCTTTTGCTTCATTATTTACAAGTTTAAATCCAAATTTCTCTTTCATCGCTTGAAGTAGATAAGCCTCTTCATTTGTGATAGTTGAAGTAAATTTAATCGTATCTGCTTTCTTGAAAGCTTCAACTGCCGCATTGAATGCAACTTCATCTTTAGTTACACCAGCATTTTGGTAATCATACCCATAACGCCCAGCACCACAAAGAGAAACATAGTTCCACTCATTCATAACACGGTAGATCTTATCTTCTGGGTTTTCAATACTAGTATGTTTCACATCATAACTTATTTGACAACCAGCAGAACAGTGTCCACAAGTTGCAGGAACTTGTCTAAGCTCCCAAGCATTTGATTTATACATAAACTGAGTATCTACTAAAGCTCCAACTGGACATACAGCAGCACACTCACCACATGAGGTACAATCAAGAACATCAGTTCCATTCGTAAGACCAATAACAGACTTGTTGAGTTTGTTCCACATTGCATAAGCATCTTTAGGCATAGTCTCTTTAAACTCAGCATCAAGAGCATCTGCTCCACGAGCAATAGTTTTAAGGGAGTTATCACCAATCATATCTTTACAAGCAGTTACACAACGCTCACATACGATACAGAGACCCGGATCGTAGTGTAAGTGACCCCAATCGTGAGAACTTCTATCTACATCTTTTACTGTATAGTGTTGTGAATCTACACCCATTTCAAGTGTATAGTTTTGTAACTCACACTCGCCTGATTGATCACAAACACCACATTGAAGAGGATGATTTACATCATAAACTTCCATAATTGCACGGCGTTCTTTTTCGATATTTTCAGTCGTCGTTGTAATATTCATCCCATCTTTAGCCTTGGCATTACAAGCATACACCTGTTTACCATCAGCTTCAACTAAACAAATACGACAAGCAAGAGTTGGACTACAACGTGTTAGATAACAGATTGCAGGGATGAAAATATCATTCGCACGGGCTGCGTTTAATAGATACTCACCCTCTTGCGTCTCAACTTCACGACCGTCAATATTAATGACTATTTTACTCATTATACTACTCTCATTATTTTGGATTTAAGAAACTTATAACTACTTGCATCAGCTACATCATCAAATGTAGGATTTAAGGCTATTGTCCCTTTTAACTCTGGATCTAATTTAAAAACTCTTTGAACTGTTTTTCCATCAAAACTAATCTCAACTGTATCACCATCAGCAATTCTTGCTGCAGCACTAAATTGTGCAGAACCTCTTAGTGTAGTGTCTCGTTCAATATGTTCACTTCTATTTGTAAAAGCATTAAACTGTAACACAGGATTAGAGTTATAGATAACAGTACCATTAAACTCAGGTAAATCTGCTATCTCTTCTAAAATGCCATCACTCTCACAAGCAACTTCATCTAAAAGGTATCCACGGATATCTTCCCCTTGAGTACTTAAGAAGTTTTCAAGAGCATCAAATTCTGTAGCATTAAAACCAAGTTTTTTATCTAACTCAGCTGTATACTCAATAGTATATTGTTTCTCTAAACCTAAGGCATTTGCCAAGTCATTGAGATTATATCCATCAAAAGGAAGAGCAACATTTAAAGGAAGCACACGATTGTCTATACTTACTACTGTTCCCTCTTGTTGATTGAGTGCTGGCATCGCTAGATCTGCATCATCTAAAGATGAAATTATAAACTCTCCAGGAGTATTGTAGCCCACAACATTGCCGATATTTTCATCTATGTCTAGATCACATAGAAGAGATACACCCAGTGTGTTTACCTCACTTGGGATAATTAAAAGTGAAAATTCTGTGTATTTTTCAATAATAGCCCCAAGTTTAGCAATATTTTGTGCTCTATCATGTGCAAACAAGTCACTTCCTAAAACAAGGACTTTATTTTGTGCTCTTGCAAACGATTTGTGCATTGCAGTAAACTCTTCATCACCCACATTGCTTTCAGCTTCTAAGTAACCAAGATCCAAGTTATCTAAGAAAGCTCTTGTTTGCTCATCTACATCAACATCTTTAAGAAGTTCATTTGCTAAAAGTGCCATAACACCCTCTTCGCTTCCCGCTTCATATTTCATAAACTGTGTTGCAGTATTTTGCATCAAAGTATCTTCCATAGGGTGCGCATAAACAATTTTTGCACCATTATGACGAGATGCTGTTGTAAGAGCATATCTTACACCAGGGTTATCAGTGGCTACACGTGAACCTATCACAACCACTGCATCTGCTTGCTTAAGTGCATCAAGTGTTGCAGAGTGGTGAAGTTTTCCACTTACAGAGCTGTATGCTTTCATAAATGAAGCATACAGTCTTGCATCTTCATTGAATAGTTTCACACCTAGTTTCTCTTTTAAGAGATGAAGAATATGTGCCTCTTCATTTGTAATGATAGATGAAAAACGGATTGCATCTGCATTTTGAAGTGCTTCAACAGCCTTGTTAAAATCTTCTTGTGATTTTTGTGCAGAGTTATTAAAGTCAAAAGCAAAACGTCCAGCACCACAAAGTGAAGTAAACTCAAAGTTATTTTTCACTCTGTAGATTGAATCTACTCTGTTATCAATAGAAGTATTTTTTGTTTCATACTCTAAAGAACATCCAGCTGAACAGTGCGCACAAGTTGATGGAACACGAGAAAGCTCCCAAGCATTTGCAGTGTACTTAAAGTCTGAGCTAATCAATGCTCCAACAGGACATACTGCAATACACTCACCACAAAAAGTACAATCAAGTGTCTCAGCATTTTTAGGGATAATCGTTGAACCATAACCACCAAATTTTACATCGATAGCATCATCACCAATCACCTCATTACAAACATGAGTACATTTTTCACACATAATACAAAGAGCAGGATCATAATTGATTAAACCCCAGTCTTCTATCTTACGAGCTTGATCACGTGCAGAAAAGTTTTGTTGTGCTACATTAAACTCTAAAGTTTTGTTTTGTAAATCACACTCACCAGATTTATCACATACACCACACTCTAAAGGATGGTTTACATCATAAAGCTTCATGATGTTTGTACGTTCAAGTTCTAGTTCTTGATTATTTGTTGTAATATTAATACCCTCAGTTGGAGGAGTATTACATGAAAGTACGAAACCTTCAACTCCCTCAGCTTCAACTACACACATACGACATGATGCACATGGGGATGTTTTAGAGATATAACACATAGTAGGGATGTAGATATCGTTCTTACGAGCTACTTGAAGAATCGTCTCACCCTTTTGAGCAGTTACATCTTTGCCATCAATTTTAAACTGAATAATTTTACTCATAACTGCCCTCCTATGCCTGAACCATAGCGATGTAATAACAACGCATACAACGATCAGCTTCACTTAGGGCTTGCTCTTGAGTAAAGCCTAAATTCACCTCTTCGTTGTTATGTTTTCTAAATTCTGTATCTAAAACAGAACTATGCTCACGTGGAAGACCTGGAAGCCAACCTGTAATTTTCTCTTTTTTATCATACACTTTTAGTTTTTTCAGATGATCTTCCATAATCTCTTCATCATTCAGAGTTATCTCACCTGTATGAATATAACGACTAATCACTGAAGCACCACGTTTCGCTTGACCCACGGCATTTACAATTGTCATTGGACCATATTCACAATCACCAGCAGCAAAGATACCCTTACGAGATGTCATATAGTCTTTACCATTTGTTTTAATGGTTGCCCAAGAAGTCATCTCTAATTCCCACTCTTGGGGTAAAAAACTCAAATCAGCAGATTGAGATACAGCTGGAATAAGATAATCAAACTCTATAGTTTCTGATGCACCATCTATTTTTACTAGTTGAGCACGTCCACCATTTGGATCTGGTACTAACTCAAACTTATCTATTACAAGTGCTTTTAAAACATCATCTTCATCTATGATTTCGTTTACAGCTGAGTGAAAAATAAACTCTACACCCTCTTCTACTGCTTCATGGTACTCTTCATAAGTAGTGTTACGGATGATAGTTTTCTCATCACGACGATAGATCATCACAACTCTCTTGGCACCTGCACGTATTGCACAACGTACAACATCCATAGATGTAAAACCACCACCAACACAGGCAACTGTCTTACCAGTTAAATCTACATGATCTGTAGGAAGCATCTGCTGCTCTTGAACATGTTTTGGTGTTTTAATATCAAATTTCTCATAAAGGTTTACCCAATCAAGAAAATCGATAGCTCCCCAGTAACCTTTTATCTCTTCACGTTCATTTGAACAGCGAACAGCCTTAGAGATACGAGTACCAGATGCAATCATTGTCGCATCATAGCTAGTTTCAAACTCTCTCATCTCATCAGCAGTTACAGTATGGTTGACTATGAAGTTTACACCCATATCACGTACACACTCAATATCTTGATTATATTTATCCCAAGGCATACGGTACTCAGGAACACCAACCGTTACTTCACCACCTAAAACAGGAAGTGCTTCATATACATCTACTTCAACACCATCAGCAGCAAGATAATATGCAGCAGTTAGACCAGCAGGACCAGCACCAATAATTGCAACTTTCTTACCATTGGCAGGTTTTTTCTCAAGAGGATGGAAGAAATCATATCCATGATCTGTTTCCCAATCTGCTCCAAGACGTTTAAGTGCCATAATAGAGATAGGTTCATCAAGGTTTGTTCTACGACATGCATCCTCACAAGGATGTGGACAAACACGACCACATACATGAGCAAGTGGCATAGTTTGACGAGTAGCTACAAGGGAATCATCAAAACGAAGATCTCTTACACCCTCAATATATCCTGGGATATCTACATCTGCCGGACAAGCATCTGAACATGGTGAAGTGATTTTTGCAATGTATCCAATGCTATCATCATAATGTTTCGATTTTTTTTGATTGTTGATACAATCTAAAAATGTATCTTCAAAGTGTGTCATTAAATCAAGTATAGGATTTGGTACTGTTTTACCAATCTCACATTTTGAAGTAACCTGCATACTTTTTCCGATCTCTTTTAAGTGATCCAAATCTGCTAATGCACCCTCACCTCGAGCAATCTTGTCAAGTTGATCATATAATATACGACCACCCCAACGTCCAGGTGCACATCTTCCACATGCCTCTGAATACTCTTGATACTGTGCAGCATACTCCATCGCAAGACGGATTACATCTACATCTTCATCAAATAATGCCACACCATCCCAACCAATAAAGGCTTTAGAATCACGGTGGTCATCATATTGTGCTGGTAGATTATAAGCTGATTCTTCCCACTCATCCTCTGGTTTACCGATATTGTTTACCAGTTCACCATTCCAAGTAGAAAAATAGACTTTGCTCAAAATAAAATCCTAATCTTTTTTAACTACGATAGTCCAGTCGACTTCGTTGAATTTAAGTGAGTTATATAACTCATAGCCACACTCTTTTACTAAATCAGCTGAACGCTGAATAGGAGTAAAGTCACCAATTTCAAATAGAAATATCAATGTTTCATTTGCCTTGTGAGATTCATCAAGAATCTCTTTCATACGAGGTTCAAAATCATTTTTAAGTTTTCTTAAATCATATCTTTTCATTATCTATCAACCTCTCCAAATACGATATTTGTTGTACCAATAATAGAAACAACATCTGGAATATAATGTCCTGGTAAAAGGTCAGTTAAAATCCCTGTATGCCAGAAAGATGGCGCACGAAGTTTAAGTCTGTATGGGTATGGTCCACCTTGTGAATTGATATAAAATCCAAGCTCACCTTTTGGTGACTCAGTTGCTACATATACTTCACCAACCGGTGGTCTCATCCCTTGTGTTACAAGTACAAAGTGTTGCATTAGAGAGTAGTTTTGTGTCATGATATCTAGCTTTGGTGCTGAGATATATTTTGGTGCATGAGCCATAAGCTCTGTTTGTCCATCTTTTTCACATTTTTCATACATCTCTATTGTTTGATAAAGAATCTTTGCAGACTCTCTCATCTCTTCCATATAGATACGGTAACGAGCAAAGTTATCACCCTTATCTGAATAAGGTACATTAAATTCCACTTCATCGTAAAGTTCATATGGTTCCTCTTTACGGATATCCCAAGCAACACCAGATGCTCTAAGCATTGGACCTGTACAACCCCAAGAGAGTGCCATTTCAGTTGAAATTGTTCCAACCTCTTCCATTCTCATAAGCCAAATACGGTTTGTATCTAGTAGATCTTCATAATCTTTAATATTTTGAGGAAGTTTATTTAAGAACACTCTTAATTGGTGTAAGAAATCGTCTTGAATATCTAAAGGAACACCACCGATACGAATCGCTGCATGTGTAAGACGTGCTCCACAATAACCCTCGATAATATCCATAAGGTACTCACGTTCACGGAATGCAAAAAGGAATACTGTCATCGCACCAATATCTAGTGCAGTTGTTGCAAGCCAGAAAAGGTGAGACATTAAACGGTTAATCTCTAAAAGCATCATACGAATAACTTTCGCACGACGTGGGACTTCAAGACCGATGAGTTTTTCAACTGCAAGAGCGAAACCGTAGTTATTTGAAGATGAAGCGATATAATCCATACGGTCTGTAGTAGGCATAAACTCGTTATAGATCATATTTTCAGCCATCTTCTCCATACCACGGTGAAGGTATCCAACATCTGGATGTGCTTTTACAATTTGTTCTTGTTGAAGGTGCAGCATTAAACGTAACTGCCCGTGAGCAGATGGATGCTGAGGACCGAAGTTAAGTACTAACTCATTATCTTCTCTATCAAATGTAATATTTTCAAAAAACGGTGTTAATCTGTTTTTTATTTGTGCCATATTTCTACCACCCTATCTTTGAGGATCATCAATAACTACTGATGATTCTTTGTCATATTTTTTGATGAGGAAAATACCACCATCTTCTTGGTAAGAGTCAACATGTGGCTCTTCATTACCAGTAATTTTAGTTCCCTTAGGTACTTCAAAACCAAGACGTGCAAAACGCTCAGAATCGTAACGATCTACTGTAGCAGTATCACGAATCTCTGGCCCGATGATATCACGTGCTTCTTTTCCGTAAATCTTATCTACTTCATACCATGCAGCAAACTCATCACCCTCTAATGGGTAAGTTTTAAGCAGTGGATAACCTTGCCAATCATAAGGCATTAAGATACGTTTCATAAATGGATGATTATTTGCTTCGATACCAAACATATCGAACATCTCACGCTCACTCCAATCAGCACTACGGAAAAGTTTTTCAACTGAATCTACAGCTTGACCATTTTCAATAAAATACTTAACACGAATACGCTTACGTTTTTCCATGCTTAACATTTGATAAAAGATCTCAAAAGTATTATCTTTTGCTAACCAATCAATTGCAGACATCTCTGAGAGTTGTGTATATGCTAACTCATCTCTCATAAATTCTAAAACGCCATAAATATCGTGAGCATTGATATATACTACCATCTGCTCAACTTGGATATAAGCTTCTTTAACTTCAAATTTTGCTTTTATAGCTTCTAAATCAGCAGCAAAAACTTCATCAGTTTCTACTTCACTCTTAGGAACTTGGGGAGCTACATAATATCTATCTGTATAGTATGCTTTTGCTTGTACATCATCTTTTGGTGTATAGGCTCTCATTACATTAACCTTTTAGCTTTTTGTGCATTTCCGGCTTTATTTGCACGGATCTTTTTTTGTAATAACATAACACCATATTGTAGTGTTTCAGGACGTGGTGCACAACCAGGAAGATATAGATCAACAGGGATGATTCTATCAACACCTTGAACTGTTGCATATGTGTTGAACATACCACCAGTATTTGCACATGAACCCATTGAGATTACCCATCTAGGTTCTGTCATTTGGTCATACAAACGTTTAATAAATTCAGCATGTTTTTTTGTTAGTGTTCCTGCAACGATCATCAAGTCAGCTTGACGAGGAGATGCACGGAAGATAGTTCCATAACGGTCAAAGTCAAAACGCGATGCTCCAGAAGCCATCATCTCAATACCACAACAAGCAAGACCATAAGTCAATGCCCAAAGAGAGTTTGAACGTCCCCAGTTTACGATTTTATCAATCGATGTTAGTGCAACGGGAAGTCCACCATCTTGTGTGTAATTTACTTTATGTTGTGCCATTCTAGCGCTCCTTTTTTCCATGCATATACAAAACCGATTGCAAGAAGTAATATAAACATTAACATCTCAGCAAAACCGAACCAACCAAGTAGTTTAAAATCTACTGCCCACGGAAACATAAATACAATCTCAACATCAAATAGTAAGAAAAGTAATGCGAACAGGTAAAACTGTGGCGAAATTCTATTTGGTTGTTTTGTTATCTCTGGTCCACATTCGTACACTGAGAGTTTAATTTTTTCTGTATCTTTTGCAGCTAATGCACGACTCGCTAAACGGGCGATGACAGTTGTTGCTATAAATGCACCAAATGTTCCAACAAAAAGTACAAATACCCCAAAATACGGATTTGAAGTCACTATATGCTCCATATAACCTACCTTTAATTTTCAAAGTTTATATTATAAAAAATATAAACTCATATAATATTTGTCTTCTAACACTTAAAAACAAGTACTGTTAGGTACTTATGTCCATTTGTTATTAGAAAAAACAGTTAATGCACTATAGCAAAAAGAGTATTAAATAAAAGTTTTATAGGGAGGAAGTAGTGATAAATGTCACTTATCGCAACACTGACTTTTTAAAGCCTAAAGAAGTGGGTAGCATCGTAATAACTATACTTAAAAGTAGCTTTAAAAAAGCTACTTATTTAAAAATCCCATAGATTTTTCGCTATCAAAGTTGGCATCTTTTTCACGATTTATTTCATCAATAAAGTCTTCAAGTCTAAAGACAGGATTTTCTCTTACAGCAACTTTATAAGCTGTATTTTTTACAATAAGATTTATTTGACCACCTGTGAGTGAGTAAGATGCTAACTCTTTAAAATCAAATCCATCTTCATAAGGTGCATCTTCAGGGAGCATCTTTTGCCATAAAAGTTCTCTTTGTGCTTTATCTGGTTTTTTAAACTCTATCTTGTAGTTAAATCGACGAGAAAATGCTTTGTCTATATTTTCAAGAAGATTTGTTGTTGCAATAAGCATACCTCGAAAATTTTCTATCTGTTCAAGAAAGATATTTTGCATTTGGTTATGCATTTGGTCTGAGCCTGTGATATTTCCACTGCTACGAGCACCTAAAAACTGATCTGCTTCATTGAGTAAAAGTATAGGTTCAGTTTTTGTTTTTTCACTGAGTTCATAAAATGTATCGAAAATTTTACGCACATTCTTTTCACTCTCCCCTACATACATAGAGAGAATTTTAGAACAATCAAAAGCAAGTACCTGGCGTTTTAAAGACTTTGCAAGTGAGTATGCTGTCATAGTTTTACCAGTCCCTGCAGCCCCATAAAAGATAATCCGAGCATCAATACCACTCTTTTTATCTTTTATACCCCACTTTACAAGACGTTGGATCACCTCTTTATCTACCTGTCTCATCAAGTTTTCTAAGGTCTCTTGTGTCTTTCTATTGAGGACAACATCATCTAAAGAGGTTTCAGAATCTATCAACTCAAAAATATCTTGTTCTTCAATAAGTGCCCCAAGTTTTAAACGGGTAACTTTTTTACTTTTTTGAGGATGTATAATACTCTGAAGTACATCATCTACTATATAAAAGGAGCGTGAGATACCACCAAAAGGGTTAAGCATCTCTTCATAGTCAATAATCCCACCACTGAGTAAATTTGAGCCATCCTCTAAAAGAGAACGATTTTTAATACGTTCATACTCATCTATAGAGATTAAGTCTATTAAAGTATTCATCTCGCGTAAAGAGCTGTCTGATGCACTGTACTCCTCACGAAGCAAGGCAATAAAAATAACCTGCTCATAATTACTCATCTTTTTTTGTTTAAAAAATTTATCGAGTACGAGGCTTTCTTCTGTTTGTGCAACTCTCTCTTCAATACGCTTTTCAAGAAGTTTGAGTTTGTTTTGCAATCTATCTATACCAAGGGAGTGTTCATGTACATTTTGACGAATAAGTGACATCTTTTGATACAACTCTATACGAAAAAATTGATCTTGGAGGTATTCTAAATGATCTGCATAAGCTTTTACATCAGGAAGATCTAGATCCAATGTACCATCTTGGAGAAGTTTTAAAAATGCTGGAGTCAACCCAACTGCAGTGTTTAAAAGCTCTAATGGAGTTACTTCTGATATCTTTAAAGGGGTAAAACTTTGTTGATGTAGCCAACCAAGTTCAAGCAAATTTTTCACCTCTTTAAGATGATCGAGATGCTCATACTCTTTTGTTTTGTAAAGATCTTGTAAAAGCTCTATCACTAATACATCATCCTGACCTGATACATACTTAAGTGCGAGATACTGAAGCAGTTTTGCTTCAGTACTTGTACATTTTAGATGTACAAATATATCGGATTTTTCAAGCTTTTTAGATGAGAGAAAATTAACTAATGTCTTCAATGCATTCCTTAAAATCTATAACCTAGTCCCATAGAGACGATTAATATATCACCACCAGTTATCTCACCATTTACATTACGATTATTAACAGTACGAGATTCATGCATAGAGTAGATACCAGCTATTGCAACATCCATATTGTCATCTATTTGATATCTTGCACCAAGTGCAACAGCTACCGTATCTGTATCTGGCAATTCAAAACCTATAGTTGTATCTGGAACTGGTGATTCATCAACTACTAGACCACCCATTAGTGTTAAGGCATCTAACTCTTGTGTAATACCAAGACGGAATGTATTTGTATTTTCCCAATTTTTTTGAATAGCAGTTCCATATATATAATTAGTTACAGGGTTTACTCCTGCACCATAATTAAAGTCTAATTCACTATAAGCAGACCAGTAATTTTTCTCATACACAAATTCAACTGTTGTCTTAGTGTCAAATGTATAAGCTGCAGCAAGACTAAGTGTGGCAGGAAGTGGTAGACTAACGGATCCAGAGCTCATTGAACTGTAAGTCGTTCCAGCAGGACCAAATGAACCTCCAACATCAGTATAAGAGAGTGTAGCATCTCCTTCAAGATTCAGATCTACTTGAGAACGGTATGTAACACCTAGTTCCCATGCAGGAGTTGGATTATATGCTATAGCAATATTGTATCCACCATCTATTGAATCTCCTGACATATCACGCATTGCAGCAGGAGAAGCACTTTTTGCTATAGCACTTGAGTGAATAAGTCTTAAACCAATTGCAACACCACCCTTACCATTAGCAAATGGAAGTGCTACAGTAGGGTTTATTTCAATAGTTTCAAGTGTAAACTCTTGTGCAGTGTAAGTTGCATAGTTGTTACTCCATCTTTTAGAAAGACCTCCTGGAGAAACAACACTTAAACCAAATCTTGCACCATTGATATCACTAGAGACATAATGAAGTGATGGAACTGCAAATGTTTCACTCTCAGATGCAATTGGACCTACTCCAACAAGGTTTCCATTGATACTTGCAGTACCATTGTAGTTTACCTTATTTAAACCTATATACATCAAGTTAGCATCTATATGATTCTCATTCGACATAAACACCATCTTTGCAGGGTTATAGTAAGCTGCATCTGCAGAGTTATGGTTATGTGCTATATTTGCTGCACCTAAAGCTACTGCATTTGTAGAGTTTTCAGGTATTT
>JAMORK010000036.1 GCA_027063645.1 Sulfurimonas sp. | reverse complement strand
TTAGTAATATAGGCCCAGTTCAAGGACTTAAAAGTAATCAAGTCAGTGAAAAGTATGAGAAAAATACGGGAACAACAAATTATGAGGTTGGAAAAACTGTAAGTACAACAAAATCTCAATTTGCACGCATTAAAAGAATTTCAGCAGCAGTGGTTGTAGATGGTAAGTACAAAAATAAACTTGATGAAAATGGGGAACCAACAGGTGATTTAGAATATGTTGCACTCAACGACACAGATATCAATGCTCTAACTTCTCTTGTAAGTCGCTCTATAGGTATCGATGAAGCACGTGGAGATCAGATCAGTGTTCAAAACCTTCAGTTTCAAAGAGAAGCAAAATCTCCAGGGGCTGATGGTGTAACCAAGGCAATGGCATTTAGTGAAACATACCTTGCACCATTCTCTGGTCTATTTAAGTATATTTTTGTTCTTATCTTGTTGCTTATACTTTACAAAAAGGTTATCACACCATTTGCATCGAAGATGCTCGAAGTATCCAAAGAGGAGGAGGAACTTGCTCGTCCAGTTCTTGAAGTGGAAGATGATGAGGATGAAGATCTTGTTGAAAAAGTACAAGCGATGCGTAAAAAAGTGGAAGATCAGCTTGGAGTTGGACAAGGCTTTAATGAGGATGAACTCAAATATGAAGTTATCCTTGATAAAGTAAGAACAATGTCTGAAGATGCTCCAGAAGAGATAGCATCTTTACTTCAGGCACTTCTTAGTGAAGAAGCAGGTACTCCAACAAATGCTCCAAAAAGTGCACAAGGGTAAAACATGGCAAATATGACACCACAACAACAAGCAGTTTTTGATGAGATGAATATGGCAGAAAAGATTGCTATCTTACTTCTTCAACTTGGAGAAGAAGCAACAGCGGCTATTTTTTCTAATATGAATGTAGATGCAATTACTGAGGTTTCAAAATATATTGCAAGTAATTCTACAATAGACAGAGCAGTAGCAACAGCAATTTTAGAAGAGTTTCATGCTATATTTCAATCAGGACAGTATCTTACTTCAGGTGGTATGGAGTATGCAAGAGAGCTACTTTATAGAACATTAGGTTCAGAAGAAGCTAAAAAAGTACTTGATAAGTTGAGTAAGTCTATGCAAAATACACAAAATTTTGCCTATCTTTCAAATATCAAGCCTCAACAACTCTCAGACTTTATTGTGAATGAGCATCCTCAAACTATTGCACTTATCTTAGCACATATGGATGCGACAGAAGCTGCAGATACTCTACAGTATTTTCCTGATGATTTACGAAGTGAAGTAGCGATGCGTATGGCAAAACTTGGAGATATTTCACCTTCAGTAATTAAACGTGTTTCAGCTGTACTTGAGTCTAAACTTGAGTCTCTTGCATCTTACAAAGTTGAAGTTGGTGGAACGCGAGCGGTTGCAGATATCTTTAACCGTCTTGGTGCAAAAAGTTCTAAAGCAACACTTGCTACTATTGAACAAGTTGATGAAGAGCTTGCGACTATGATTAAAGAGATGATGTTTACCTTTGAAGATATGGTTTCTCTTGATAAAAATGCGATTACTGAGGTACTGAAAGCTGTTGATAAGGCAGACTTAATGCTTGGACTTAAATCTTCACCAGAAGAGTTAAAAGAGAAATTTTTCTCTGCTATGAGTGAGCGTGCTCGTGATGCCTTTGAAGAAGAGATGCAATTCCTTGGTGCTGTGAAGATGAAAGATGTTGAAACAGCTCAGAGAAAAATTGTTGAAGTGGTAAATCAGTTGGCTGAAGCTGGAACAATCCAGATGGGTTCAACTGAAGAGATGATAGAGTAGATTATGGCAACAGTAATTTCAAGCGATTCAGTCGATATGCATAGTGTAAACAAGTATAACTTTAAAGTGATTGCTCTTGGTTCACAAAATGAAGAAAATCAAGACAATACACCCCAATATACTGAAGAGAACAACCCTAAACAACGCTCAAGCGATATAGACTCAAGTGAGCTCAGTACATCTTCAAAAGAGTCACTTATAGAATCTTTGATGAAAAAAACAGATGAGATGAGCTCCAATTTTATTAAATTGCAGATGAAACTTGAAGCCAAAGAGGAAGAGTTTAAAGCTGAACTTGAAAAAGCTAAAGAGCAAGCCTTTAATGAAGGGATGGAAGCTGGTCGTGCCAAAGCTATAGAAGATGGCGAGATTGGTGTAAGTGAAGCGATCTCTTTATTTTCAGCATCTGTGAAAAAACTTGATGAGAGTGCACAAGAGTTTGAACGTGCCCTTGAGGGAATTAAAGAGGACTTGGTTTTAGCTGCTTTAGATATTTCAAAAGAGGTTATAAAGGTTGAATTGAGTAGTTCTTCACAAGAGGTTGCAAAACTTTTAAGTCATGAATTGATTAAAGAACTTCAAGGTGCTTCAAAAATAACACTCAAAGTAAATCCTAAAGATCATGCGAGTGTATCAGAAGAGTTGGCAAAATTAGAACATGTAAGTGTCATATCCGACAGTGCAATTAGTCCAGGTGGCGTTGTTGTGATTAGTGATGCAGGTAATATAGATGCAGAGATAAATAAACGATTTGAACGTGTAAAACGTGCCGCATTAAGTGAGTAAAGAGATATATGAATATTAAAGACAAATCTACACAAGAGCTTAATGCTCTTTGTAGTGATATTAGATCAGAAATTTTAAGAGTTGTAAGTAAAAATGGTGGGCATCTAAGTTCAACCCTTGGTGCTACAGAGATTATAGTAGCAATGCACAAGGTGTTTGATAGCAAAAAAGACCCTTTTATCTTTGATGTGAGCCATCAATCGTATGCTCACAAACTCTTAACAGATAGATGGGAAGCATTTGATACTCTGCGTCAGTTTAATGGACTTTGTGGGTACACAAAACCGAGTGAAAGTGAAGATGACTACTTTGTTGCAGGGCATAGCTCTACTTCTATCTCTTTAGGTGTTGGTGCTGCAAAAGCGATTGCACTCAAAGGTGAAGAGAATGAACGTATACCAGTTGTGATGATTGGTGATGGTAGTATGACTGCTGGTATGGTTTATGAAGCACTTAATGAGCTTGGTGATAGAAAATACCCTATGATTATTATATTAAACGATAATGAGATGAGTATTGCAAAGCCTATTGGTGCGATGTCACGTATGCTCTCTTCAGCTATGGCTTCACCTTTTTATCAGCGTTTTAAAAAGACTACAGAGAGTTTTGTAGATAATTTTGGTGAGGGTGCTCACTATATTGCTAAACGTATGGAGGAGGGCTTAAAGCTTATCACTCCGGGTATCTTGTTTGAAGAGATGGGGATCAACTACATCGGTCCAGTTGATGGGCACAATATAGAACAACTTGTAGATATCTTTAAAACTGCAAAAACTATGGGCAAGCCTGTAATTATTCATGCACAAACACTCAAGGGTAAGGGCTATGATATTGCAGAGGGTAAAGAGGAAAAATGGCATGGTGTTGGTCCTTTTGAGCTCAGCGATGGACATGCCAAGAAAAAATCATCTACAAAATCAGCAACTCAAATCTATACTGAAGCATTGATGCATCTTGCAGATAAAAATGAAAAAATTGTAGGTGCTACTGCTGCAATGCCAAGTGGAACAGGACTAAGTGCTTTAATGGAGAAATATCCAAATCGTTTTTGGGATGTAGCAATTGCAGAGCAACATGCTGTAACTTCAATGGCAGCACTTGCCAAAGAGGGTTTTAAACCTTTTTGTACCATCTACTCTACATTTTTACAACGTGCCTATGATCAAGTGATTCACGATACTTGTCTGATGGACTTACCTGTTGTTTTTGCACTTGATCGTGCAGGGATTGTTGGGGAAGATGGGGAAACACATCAGGGTGTTTTTGATATATCCTTTTTACGTGCTATTCCAAATATGACTCTTTTTGCTCCACGTGACGAGAAAAGTTTTCATCAGGCGATGGCGTTTGCTGCAGAGTATCAACATCCATGTTCACTGCGTTACCCTCGTGGCTCTTTTGTGCAAACAGATCTACCTGAATCTCTTCCTTTTGAAAGAGCGAAGTCACAACTTTTAATCTCAAAAGAGAGTGATACTCTGTTTATAGGTTATGGCAATGGCGTAGGTCGTGCTTATGAGACGATGCAGTTCCTCGATGAAGAGGTGAGTTTATTGGATCTGCGTTTTGTAAAACCTTTAGATGAAGAGATGCTACACTCTATGGCACAAAAATATAAAAAATGGTTTGTATTCTCAGACAGTGCAAAGATGGGTGGTGTTGGTTCAGCACTTTTAGAGTTTCTAGCAGAGAATAAAATTACAGATATTTTAGTGAGAAGTTTTGAGTATAGTGATGATTTTATTACCCATGGAAATACAAAGCTAGTAGAGGAATCTCTTGGGATACTTCCAAAACAATTAGCACAACAAGTAGAAGATTTACTTGAGCATTAAAACGCCACTAAATCTTCCAGTTTGCCCCTCTTTTCTGTAGGAGTAATACTCCTGAGTATGACAAGCATTACATAAAGGGCTAATCTCTATATGCTCTTTTTTCACTCCACTTTGAAGCAGTTGGCTCTCTAAGATACTCCGAATATTGAGATAATACTTCTCCTCTTTTTTCAGTATGGCATACTCAAGTTGAAGCTTTTGTGCCTCTATAAAAATCTCCTCACCAACCTCGTAACACTCTTGGCATATTGCAGGGGCAATAGTGACAAAAATATCTTCTATTTTAGAGTTAAATTGAGTGCTGAATGTGTGAAGTGTATTTTGTATTATATTGCTAAAAGCTCCAGCTCTGCCAGCATGAACCACCCCTATAACTTTTTGTATATCATCATAAAAAAGCAAGGCAGAACAATCGGCTACCATTACCATAAGGGGGATGTTTTTTTCATCTGTTACAAGCGCATCGCAGCATAGTGGGGAGAAAAAATCTTCCTCTTTGGTGATAACTCTTACTTCATTAGAATGGATCTGTTTCATATGGATAAGTTTTTCATAAGAGTAGCTATGTTTTTTTGCTAATGTTTTATGGTTTTGAAGCACCCTTTGCTCATCGTCATTAACATGAAAAGCAAGGTTACCATCTTGCTTAGTTGTAATGGTGCATAAGAGATTGTCAAATTGCTTTAATAAACTGCTTTGATAAAATTTCATATAATCATTATAACAAAAATAAAGGGAAATTTTGAGTAAACTCAGTCACTACCCCATAACACTTGATGGCCCAAGTGTAGAACAAAAACGCCAAGAGATTAAAGAGTATTTTCATAACACTTTTACACTTTTTGAAAAGGTATTTGAACTTTTAAAAGATGAATCTGTCTTTTATAAAAAAAGCGAAGTTACTCGTCACCCTATGATATTTTACTATGGACATACAGCAACTTTTTTTGTCAATAAACTGATAAATATGAAAATTATAGATAGAAGAATAAACCCTGAATTTGAATCTATATTTGCTGTTGGTGTTGATGAGATGAACTGGGATGATATGGATGAAAAACATTATGCTTGGCCAAAAGTGGGTGAGGTGAAAACCTACAGAGATCAAGTGAGAACCCTTGTAGACACTTTGATAGAGACAATGGAATTTTCCCTTCCTATTGTCGATAGCTCTTCGATGTGGATTATTCTTATGGGGATAGAGCATGAGAGGATACATATAGAAACCTCTTTAGTACTACATCGCCAGATGCCACTAGAGTTTCTTAAAGACAAAGAAGATTTTCCTCTTTGTACTCACTATGGTGATGCACCTGCAAATGAGATGCTTTGTATTGAAGCAAGGGAGATTACTCTTGGAAAATCTAAAAAACACCATCTTTATGGATGGGATAATGAATATGGAACAGATACTCAGAGTGTAGAATCTTTTGAAGTCTCCAAGTATCTTGTCAGTAATGCAGAGTATATGGAGTTTGTCCGAGATAATGGATATGAAAGAGAAGAGTTTTGGTGTGAAGAGGGACAAAAGTTTTTAGAAAGAAGTGGTGTAAAATATCCACCTTTTTGGATACAAAACAGTGATGGAAGTTTTTCCTATAGAGCATTAGCAAAGCATATAGAGATGCCACTCTCTTGGCCTGTGGAGGTAAATGCACTAGAAGCGGCTGCATTTTGTCGCTATAAGAGTCAAAGAGATGGTGTAGAGTATACACTTCCAAGTGAGGCAGAGTATATGGCTATTTATGAGCATTCAGGCTTAAGAGATATCCCAGAGTTTCATGAAAGCAGAGCCAATCTCAATTTTTATCATTATGCCTCATCCTCTCCTGTAGATGAGTTTAGTTTTGGTGGCATCTATGATGTTGTTGGTAATGTTTGGCAATGGAGTCGCACTCCAATATATCCATTTGAAGGTTTTGAGGTGCATGAGGCATATGATGATTTTTCAGTACCTACTTTTGATAATAAACATGCACTTATCCTTGGAAGTTCTTGGGCAAGTAGTGGAAACCTTATAATGAAACACTCCCGTTATGCTTTTCGCAGACATTTTTATCAAAATGCAGGCTTTCGTTATGTTATCTCAGAGGTAAAGGGGAGTGAAACAGATGAGGGATACGAGAGTGATAGTTTAGTTTCTCAGTATTGTGACTTTCAATATGGAGAGAACCATTTTGGAGTGAAAAACTTTGCCATAGAGTGTGCAAGGATAGCAAGTAAATACACTACCAATAAAACAAAGGCACTCGATTTAGGCTGTGCAACTGGGCGAGCGAGTTTTGAGCTTGCAAAAGAGTTTAATGCAGTAGAGGGTGTAGATTTCTCTGTGCGTTTTGTTCAAGTTGGTGCAAGGCTTCAAGAGGAGAAAAAGATCTCTTGGAGTTCAGTTGAAGAGGGCGATATAAGAAGTACTAAAAGCACAACCTTAGAGTCACTTGGATATGAAAGTATTAGTGATAAGGTAAGCTTTTGGCAAGGGGATGCTTGTAACTTGAAGCCAAATCTACACTCTTATGATCTTGTGATGGCAACAAATCTTATAGATAGACTCTACAACCCTAGACTCTTTTTAGACACCATAGATACACGGCTCAATGAAGATGGAATCTTGATGATAACTTCACCATACACTTGGCAGGAGAGCTCTATAAACAAAGAGTTTTGGCTTGGTGGTTATGTAGATGAAAATGGAGATGAGGTATATACAATAGATTCTTTAAAAGTACTGCTTCAAGAGAAGTTTGAACTAATCCATACACAAGATTTGGAGTTTGTTATTAAAGAAACACGACGAAAATTTCAGTATACAATTTCCCAAGTAAGTATATGGAGAAAAAAGTGAAGTACAGCTTTGAGAGAAGTGCCGAACGTGAAGGTACAAATGCAGAAAAATATACTCTAAGAGAGGAGTTGTTTGGTAGTGAGGATGTGATGCCTGTTTGGGTTGCCGATATGGATATAGACACACCAGATTTTGTCTTAGAGCGTGTGAAAAAAAGGTTAGAGCATCCTATTATAGGGTATGAAGAGGTACCTAAGTCTGCCTTTGAAGCACAAGAGCATTGGATGGCTAAGTATCATGACTTTGAGTATGATGTAGAGGATGTTTTTTATTCCCATTCTGTTGTAGCATCTATGAGTGTAGCCATTGAAGCCTTTAGCCAAAAAGGGGAGGGTGTGATCGTGCAAACTCCTGTATATTCTCCTTTTTTCCATTCTGTGATCCATCTTGGGAGAAAACTTGTAAAAAATCCTCTCAAACAGAAGAGTGATGGAACTTACACTTTTGATATAAAAGATTTAGAATCAAAGATAGATGAAGACACAAAACTTCTTTTGCTCTGCTCTCCCCATAACCCTGTTGGTCGCGTTTGGAAGCAAGAGGAGCTTGAAGCAATCTTGGCAGTATGTTTAAAACACAATATTGTAGTATTTGCAGATGAGATACACTCTGATTTGGTTTATAAGCCAAATAAACACATACCCTTTGCAACACTCAAAGGTGCAAAAGAGATAACACTTAGTGCCATAGGGGTAGGTAAAACTTTCAATATGGCTGGCTTTGCGATAAGTAGTGTTGTAGTAGAAGATAAAAAACTCAAAGAGAGATTTTTAAAAGCATATGAGAGAGTCCATTTTGCTCAAGGGAGTGTACTGAGTCATGTCGCATTTGAGAGTGCTTATAAAGAGGGTAGAGAGTGGTTAGAAGATCTAAAAGAGCATCTCTATGCAAACTATACCATGTTAAGCAAGCTATGTGAGAAGCATCCTCAGTATATAAAAATAACACCTATAGAAGCAACCTATCTTGCTTGGCTTGATTGTAGAGGTATGGGCTTAAAAGATAAAGAGCTTCGAGAATTTTTTATACAAGATGCAAGGCTTGGTTTAAATGCAGGATTGAGCTTTGGTCGTGAAGGAAGTGGTTTTATGCGCTTGAACTTTGCCATAAGCTATGTTAAAATGTTAGAAGTGATACAAAGATTAGATAAAGCATTGATGGAGAGAGAAAGTTGATAAGTATAAACTGGAAAGAGTTTAAAGAGTATAAAAAATATACACACAGAGACGATAATTTTGCCATACTTTTAGATTTTATGAAAAGCTATTACAATATGACATCCCCGGTAGATATGTATGAGATATTTCATAATGATGAAACAGCACAAATGATGCTGGATAAACGCAAAATTACAGATCCAGAAGGTTTAGAAAACTTTCTTTTTAAACTACGATAATGGATGAAAACCTTCAAAAAATTACCACTTTTATAGAGCAGCATCATGTACTAAGTCTTGCTACATTCTCAGGAACTGAACTAAGTGTTTGTAGCTTGTTTTATGCTTACTCAAAAGAGCATAACTGTTTTGTAGTAGCAAGCTCACAAGAGACACAACATATACAAAATATACAGTTACATAAGCAAATAGCAGCCAATATAGTTCTTGAAACAAAAGAGGTAGGGAAGATTCAGGGTTTACAAATAAAGGGAAATTTTTTACCATTAGAGGAGAGAGAATTAAAACATCTCTACTTAAAGAGATTTCCGTATGCACTAGCGATGAATCCACAGTTGTGGAAGATAGAAGTGGAGCATTTTAAATTTACCGACAACCGTTTAGGTTTTGGAAAAAAACTTATTTGGCCTTAGGCTTTTCTCTAAACATAGCACAGTCACTTGCGCTACTTTGAAAAACCACCAGAGAGGGTATTTGATGAGATTTAAATCCATAAGCCTTACACCCATGAGGCTTCTGAGGCTCCCATGTAACAAAATAATACTCACATCGTCTACAATTAATTCTTTTCATAAATCTCTCTTTTTAAGTAAGAAATTTTAGCATATTAGATAAAATAAACAAACTAAAAAAAGAGAGCTTTTTGTATGAATGATAAAATACTTATAATGTTACAACTCCAAAACCAACTCAATGATGCAACCAATGGTGAAGAGTGGGTAAAGGGTGTAACTAAAAATGGGAAAATCATCAACTGGAGACGTTGTATCTATATGGAATGTGCCGAGATGATAGACAGCTTTTCATGGAAACATTGGAAAAATATCAACCAAGAGCCAGATTGGGATAACTTACAAATTGAAGTTGTTGATGTATGGCATTTTATTATCTCTTTAGCATTAGAGAATTATTCTAAAAAACTCAAAGGTGGAGTAGAAGATCTTGCTATCAATATATCAATGCTTGAGAGTTTTGCAAGTATAAATAAGGAGAGTAGAGTATTTGCTCCTC
The DNA here is from genome assembly GCA_027063645.1 of Sulfurimonas sp. Taxonomy (GTDB): domain Bacteria; phylum Campylobacterota; class Campylobacteria; order Campylobacterales; family Sulfurimonadaceae; genus Sulfurimonas. Next base: position 65,464 of record JAMORK010000036.1, on the reverse strand, counting down.
AAGATGATGTGATTGAAAAAGTTGAAAACCTAATGAGAATCTCTTTAGATAAAGGTGATTTAGATCTTGATGGGCTTATGGGAGAGTTCTTTGATCTCGTTCTTATGAGTGGACTTGATCTCAACACACTTTATAGACTTTATGTAGGTAAAAATATCCTTAATCAATTCCGTCAAGACAATGGCTACAAAGATGGCTCATACATCAAAGTATGGGATGGAGAGGAAGATAATGTTGTAATGAAACGTATCTGGGAAGCCAATGGTGATATCAAGCCAGAAGTTCTCTATAAAGAGCTTGCGAAGGCTTACCTCTCTTTAACAAAAAGCTAAATTCTTGCATAAGGTTTTAGAAGTTCAAGAGCTCTCTTTTGGTTATACAAAAGAGAAGCTCCTTTTTGAAAATCTTTCATTTTCTCTTAAACAAGGGGAGATAAAAGCGATAGTTGGGGAGAGTGGTGCTGGTAAAAGTACTCTTTTTGAACTTGTTTTAAAAAATCTTCAACCTCTTCATGGCAAGGTGTTGCAATCTTCTAAAATTTCACAAGTATTTCAAGACCCATATAGCTCTTTTCATCCTAGCTATACATTGCTCAACCAAATTCAAGATGTAGCATCTTTAGAAAATCTTGATAGTGTTTTAAAGTCTATAAATCTAGAAAAAGAACTTCTTTATAAACTCCCGCATGAACTCTCAGGTGGACAGCTTCAACGCGCTTCTATAGTAAGAGCGATGCTTATGGAACCAGAACTATTGCTTTTAGATGAGCCCACTAGTGCACTTGATAATGTGATACAGCTTGAAGTGATGAAAAACTTAGTCTCTCACTTAGATACTATGGGTATCTTACTTATCACACACGATATGGATCTAGCGCAGTGGTGTGCCGATGAGGTAATTAAGATTTAAAGAGGTTATTGACCAAGTAGTAGCCACTTCCTGCCATAAGAACAGTTCCAAAAACATTGAGTGCCATATTTGTAAAAGCTAGAACAAAACTTCCACCCTCTAAAAGTAAAAAGCTTTCAATCGCAAAAGTTGAGTATGTTGTGAGTGCTCCAAGAACACCAGTTGTCAAAAATGACTTTGCATGAACTGAGAGCATAGTTGAGTACATAAAGTAAGCGATAAGACAGCCCATAATAAAACTACCGATAAGATTTACTCCGAGTGTACCAAAAGGTAAGTCGTGAGGGAGTTTATGAGAGATAAGACCATTTATATAAGAGCGCAGAACTGCTCCAATAAAACCACCACTACCTATGGCTAGGATTGTTTGCCAACTCATCATCGTACACCTTTTGCATTTTAATTCTTAACTCATTGAGCCAGTTGTCATCCTCTTTATCTGCTATAAAACTATCCATAAAGATAACAGTGATAGTTCCAGGAGAGTAGTAAAAACGTTTAATATCATAATACTTTGCAGTTTGAATCAGTACTATAGGTTGCACACGAAGCTGATACTTATCTGCAACTACTTTTGCACCACTTTTAAAGGGGAGCATTCTTCCATCTCGTGAACGTGTTCCCTCTGGAAACATTGTTATAACACGACCCTTATTGAGTCTATCTTTTGCATTTTTAAGGAGTCTAATAAGGGATGTTTTGCTTTTTCTCTCTATAGGGATATCTTCTGGCATACTCATAGCTAAGCCAAAAAAAGGAACATCAAAAAGTTCTTTTTTCGCTACCCAGGAGAGATCTTTTTTTGAGATGGTCTCAAGTATACCTATATCTAAGTCACTTTGATGATTGATAAGGTACATCTGTGTAGCAGGATCCTCTTCCCCTTTGACCTCTGTTGAAAAAAAGATAGTGATCCTCACATACCATGCTGCAATTTTGCGAGCATAAGGGCGAGGAAGAATAGGGTAGAGTATAATCATCAACACTAAAGAGATGAAGATATTTACCGTGGCAAAGAACCAGTTAATGTGAGCAAGTATCTTCATTTTTCACCCAACCAATTTTATCGTTATGTAGTTTCACTTTGACAAACTTAGCGACACTTCCCTCTTTTTGCATCGTTTGCTCTACAGAGGTTGTCTCAAAGATAGTCCCATTGGCAACTGGAAGAAGATGAATATCTGAGTTTGCTTTCACACATACATCTTTTTGAGGGATAGCAAGGTACATTATATAAGCAAGAGGAAAAAGGATAAGAATAAGATAGATATACTTTTTTCTCCATACTATAAATAAAAAACCAATAAGTGCAACAATAGCAGCAATACTCATCTTGAGTTGCTCTTTTGATTGGTCTTTTGGTTTTAAATCACTTTGAGCTACCACACTATCATCATCTACAACGATGGGGATAGTGATCTTTATATATCTGTTTTTTAAGAGATTAAAGTAGCTAAAAGAGAAGTTTTCTAGTTTTTTAGAGATCACTACATAATAGGTAACTTTAGGATCAAAATAGGAATCGTTAATAGACTCTATACCTTGCTTATAAACATTTTTAAATTTGATTTTATGTATATCTGAGTTAGTTGCAGTTGCGACAAAAACAACGATGTTGTGCTTTTTATCATAACTTGTTGTTTTAAACTCTTGAAGTTCAAAAGAGTTGGCTATCACATTAGAGAAGTCTTTTTTAGGATTGAGTGTAATCACATTGAGCTTTTCCCCAAGAAGTGATGTTGTAGGTAGTGGCTCTTGATTGCTTTGTAAATCTGCTGATTGAGTTCTTACTAAAGATGCTTCAATATCTGGAAGTTTTGCTCTTGAAGCTGTTACTAAGAGATAAAATGTTTCATAATAATACTTTCCTTTTATCTTTCGATAAGGAACTTTATTGAGTATCTTAAGACCAGTATAGTTTTTAAATTTGTATTTAATATCTTCAAAATCTCTTATAGTAGAGATTGCTTTGAGTGTGATGGGAAAGATCTCCCCTTTTACTACTCTTTGTGGTGTTTTTTCATAACTAAGGTAGATAACCTTGTTTGCATAAAGGGATGAAAAAAAGAGAAGAGTAAGTAAAAGTAGTTTTAGCACGACTTCATAAATCCTTGAAGCATAGCTTTACCATCATCACTACCAAGAATCATCTCCATAGCACGTTCAGGATGAGGCATTAGACCAAAAACATTTTTCTCTTTGTTACATACACCAGCGATAGATTCAACTGAACCATTAGGATTTTGGATATTTCCCTCTGCATCAGTGTAAGATAAAAGAATTTGTCCATTATTTTGTAGTTCTTTTAATCCTGCATTATCAATAAAATAGTTTCCATCATGGTGAGCGATAGGGATATTTACTACATCACCGTTATTGAGCTCTTCAAGAAAGATATTGTCATTGTTCTCTACTTTTAGGTGATGGTGTTTAGAGATAAAGTGAAGCCCTTCATTGCGTTTTAATGCACCTGGAAGAAGTCCAGATTCTGTAAGAACTTGAAAGCCGTTACAGATACCTAAAACTTTACCACCGGTACTAGCATAAGTTTTCACTGCTTTCATAACAGGTGAAAATTTAGCAATAGCACCTGAGCGGAGATAATCACCATAAGAGAAACCACCTGCAACAACAAGTAAGTCAGTATCGGCAGGGATAGTCTCAGATTTATGCCAGATTATCTCTGTAGTTGCACCAAGAGATTCAAAAGCATGCTGTGTATCATACTCACAGTTTGTTCCTGGAAATTGAAGGATAGCTACTTTCATTATACAAGCTCGATAGAGTAATCTTCAATAACTGTATTTGCAAGAATCTCTTCACACATTTTTTCAACATCTTGCATAGCTTGAGTTTTGTCATCAGTATTAAGTTTAAGAACGATCTGTTTTCCAACACGTACATCTTCAACACCATTAAAGTGAAGAGAATCAAGTGCATGATGCACAGCTTTTCCTTGAGAGTCTAGTACTCCTGCTTTTAAAGATACATTTACGATTGCTGTTATCATTGTCTATTTTCCTAATATTCTATTTAAAACTTGCTCATAAGCTACAGTGAGCCCACCTAAACCTTGACGAAATCTATCTTTATCCATCTTTTCACCACTTTCTATGTCCCAAAAACGACAATTGTCTGGTGAGATCTCATCAATAAGGATGATATTCCCATTACTATCTTTTCCAAACTCAAGTTTAAAATCAACAAGGTTGAGACCTTTTTCTGTAAAGTAAGGTTTTAAGATATCATTCACTTGACGAGCCATACGACGAAGCTTATCTAGCTCATCTTGGAAATCAACAAGACCTAAGATAAGTGCATGTTGGTCGTTAAGTTTAGGATCTCCTAAATCATCATCTTTGTAATCAAATTCAACAAGTGTAAATGGAAGTACTTTTCCATCTTCTATTCCAAGGTTACGGCTTAGTGAACCTGTTGCGATATTACGTACAATAACTTCAATAAGAATTACATCTGCTTTTTTATGAAGCATATGGTTGTCATCAAGCATCTCAACAAAGTGAGTTTGAATCCCATTTTCTTCTAAAAGTTTAAAAAGTTCAGTTGAGATTTTATTGTTAAGTGCACCTTTTCCAGCTTCACTTGACTTTTTCTCACCATTAAATGCAGTTAAGTCATCTTTAAACTCTGAAATTACAAGGTTTTCATCATCAGTAGACCATATCTTCTTTGCTTTTCCTTCGTAGAGTAACTCTCTTTTTTCCATTGTATTCTTATCCTTTTATGATTACTAAAGCTTTGATAATATCAACTGCTTCTTTAAGCTGAATATCTTTGTTTAGCATTTCTGGTGTAATTATATCTTTTTTATCTTTTTTCTCAGCTTTTTTCTCAGCTTTTTTTCCATCAACTTTCTCTAGCTCCTCTTGAAGGTGCTGTTTTAGGTCAGCTTCTTTGATGGCAAACTCATTTTTATGTGTTGTAACCTCTCCTGGAGCAACGATAATGTCTGGTTTTACACCAACAGCTTGAATCGTTCTCCCACTAGGAAGATAGTATCTTGCGATAGTAAGTTTAATCGCCTCTTTATCTGTGATAGGAAGTACAACTTGAACACTCCCTTTTCCAAAAGTATTTTCACCAACTAAAACACCACGTTTATGATCTTGGAGTGCGCCACTTACAATCTCTGATGCACTAGCACTACCACCATTAATCAGTACAACAAGAGGCACCTTTGTTAGCGTAGCACTAGATGTTGCAGAATATGTTTTGTCATCACTTTCATGACGCCCTTTTTGAGAAACAACTTTTCCCTTATCTACAAAGATATCTACAAGCTCAACTGCTTGATCTAAAAGTCCACCGGGATTATTTCTCAAATCAAGAACAATACCCTTTGTAGTTTTTTTATGTTTTTTAATCTCTTTTGTTACATCAGCAGCAACTTTTTGATCAAAAGATGCAACACGAAGGTATAAGATATCTTCTCCAATCATTTTTGCATGAACTGATTCAATGGTAATGATGCCACGAACGATATGAATATCTAAAGGTTTATTTTCCCCTTTACGAACGATAGCAAGGTCAATTGGGTCACCAACTTTTCCACGCATAAGAGAAACAGCTTCATCAATGGTCATCCCAAGTGTTGATTTATCATCGATTTTTAGAATGATATCACCTGACTTTAAGCCTGCTTTGTCTGCTGGCGTTCCATCAATAGGAGCGATAACTGTCAAAGCACCATCTTTCATACCAACAGTGATACCGAGTCCGCCAAACTCTCCACTTGTTTGCACTTTAAGACGCTTATAATCTTTTGCTGTAAGATAGTTTGAGTGAGCATCAAGATTTTTCATCATCCCATCAAGTGCTTTGTCTATAAGTTGTTCAATTGTAATCTCATCAACATCGTACTGCTCAACAATGCTAAGAACTTTGGTGAATTTGGCAAGTGATTGAAGACGTGATGATTCAGCATCTTTTACTGAACTCTCAGCAAAGAGAGATGAACCCATAAAAAGAGTAAGGGCAAGAGCAACAGAAGTAAATCCAAGTGTTATAAATTTTGTGTTTTTCATAAAGAATCCATAGCTAAATTTTAAAGTAGATATTATACCGGTAGTTGTTAAATAATGGATAAATTGATGCAAGATTATTTCAGATTTATTAAATTTCTATATAATACAAAAAAAATTAGGATAGAGAAAAATGAATAGTATAAAAGATTTTTTGACACAAGACCATAGAAGATGTGATGAGATTTTTGCCCTTATGGAAGAAAAAGCAAATGCAAACCTAGAGGATGCAAAAGAGATTACTCAAGAGTTTGTAACTGATATGGAACACCATTTTCAGATGGAAGAGAAAGTGATGTTTGCAGAGTTTGAACAAAAAACAGGGATGACACAAGGGCCAACTGCAATGATGCGTCATGAGCATGAGCAGATGCGAGGTTTGATGGCACAACTTTTAAGCTCTTTAGAAGAGGGCAATAAAGATAAATTTATGGGAACTTCTGAAACATTGATGATACTTTTACAACAGCACAATATGAAAGAGGAACAGATGCTCTACCCAATGGCACAACAACATCTGAGTGCTGAAGCTGAACGTATTGTTGATATGATGCAATCGATTGTAGTGGAGTAGTGCTTTTTGGATTTTAACGGTCTCTCAATAGATCAGGCACCGCCGATATCAGCACCATTACGCTTTTTTCTTACTGCACCATTATTTGCAATTTTGGCAGGTTTTTTAGTCCTTTTTAGTGACCCTGAAATATTACGTACACGTTTTGCCTTGGAGAGTATTGCTGTGACGCATACCATTACCATTGGATTTTTTGGTTTTGTTATGTTGGGTGCACTTACTCAAATGCTTCCTGTCCTTGCTGGTGTAAAAATTCCAAACATAGAGAAGGTGGCTAAGTATACACATCTCTCTTTAGTCTTTGGATTAGTGTTTTTTATTCTCGCGTTTATCGATGATAATAAACTATTTTATCTTTTGGCTATGGTAGGTTTGGGTGTAGGCTTTTTAACTTTAATCAGTTTTATAGCACTCTCTATGCAAGATGTGAAAAACTTTACACCAACAGTGAAAAATATGGCTATCTCTCTCTTTTTTGCTTTTACAAGTGTGTTGTTAGGATTGATGCTCTTGGGGGAATATGTAAGTCAAGAGATTGGTTCTATCCATATGTTTTTAGCAAATGTACATAGTGTCTGGGGGATCTTTGGTTTTGCAGGTATTCTTCTGATTGGGGTGGCGTTTCAAGTACTTCCTATGTTCTATGTAGCACCATCATTTAAAGAGTTTTGCCTTTCAAAAGTAGCTAAGATTATTAGTGCGGGGCTTATGCTTTGGTTGATACTCAACCTATTTATCCCTTCATATGCTCTTGTGGCTAAGATCTGGATAGCAACTTTTTTCTGGGCATTTGCTACTACGGCATGGCTTAAGCTTAACAAACGTAAACGCAAGGTGAGTGATATCACCATTTGGTACTGGAGAGTTGCAAGTATCTCTCTTAGTACTGGTTCGTTTTTTTGGATATTTGATGAGTATTTTGATTCTCAATATACAGTTCTTGTAGGGTTGTTTTTTGGTTTGGGATTTTTACTCTCTATCATGATGGGGATGCTCTATAAAATTATCCCATTTCTTGTGTGGTTCCATCTTAATGGTGCAGGGTATATGAGCATACCAACAATGAATGAGATGATAGATAAAAGACTCTCAAAACTACAGTTTTTTATGTTTCTTTTCTCTTTTGGAGGCTTTGTGTTTTCTTTTTTTATGCCACAGTTTTTATGGTTTTTTGCCTTGTCATTTATCATTAGTATGGTTATTTTAGAGTATAATATCGTCACTTGTGCATTATTGTATGCAAAGATTAAAAAAACAAAACCAGATTTTGATATGAGTGCATTTAAATGAAAAATATAATACTGATAGGCTTTATGGGTGTAGGTAAGGGTAGCGTCGCTCGTGAAGTGATTAAGCACTCTGATTATATGGCGATAGATACGGATGATTTGATAGAGTCGATGGAAAACCGTAAAATCAAAAAGATATTTGAAGAGGAGGGGGAGGCATATTTTCGTTCCCTTGAGAAAAATGTCGCACAATGGCTTCAAAATAGTGTGCAAAATACTCTCATCTCTACTGGTGGTGGATTTTACAAACAAAAAAATCTTAAAAAAATAGGGACAGTGATACTTCTTGATTCCCCTTTTGATGAGATTATTAAACGAATCAAAAAACATCCAAATGCAGCAAGAAAACTAAAAAAACGCCCACTCTTAGCTGATTTAAAAAAAGCAAAAGAGCTTTATGATGAGCGTCGTCCAGAGTATATAAAACTTGCAGATATCGTGATTGATGTCACAAAGAAAAGTGCACTTGAGTGCTCTAAAGAACTTTTAAAAAAGGTAAAAAAACATGCATAAAATAATACTATTGGCTCTTGCCTTATTTGCAACAACACTTATGGCTAATGAGATACATTGGGCAAAAGATTTTCAAAGTGGTATAGCCCAAGCAAAAAAAGAGAACAAACCAGTACTTTTTATATTTTCTCGTCATTCATGTAAGTATTGTGTAATTTTAGAGAATCAAACTCTTAAAACGCCAGAGGTAACAAAAGAGTTAAACAAAAATTTTATCTCTATTATCTCTTACAGTGATGAAAATGATTATACACCAAGAGAGTTATGGAGACCAGGAACACCAACTATATGGTTCTTAAAACCAAATGGAGAAGCTATGTATGCAGTAGATAGAAATTTTCCAATTATGGGTGCAGTCAACAAAGAATATTTTTTAAAATTATTAGAGATAGTCAAAAAAGATTTTAATACAAAAATAAAACAGGGTGGAAAATAATTATGATGTTTATAGATGTAAACGATGCAAGTTTTCAAGAAAACTTTGAAGAGTTACTAGGTCGTGGAAAGATGGATATGGCTCAGGTTGGAGCTATTGTTGGTGGTATTATAGATGAGATCAAAACAGAGAAAAATGGTGCACTTAAGCAACATATAGCAAAGTTTGACAATTGGACACCAGCGAGTGATGCAGATTTGAAAATCTCTACAGAATCTATGGCTGCTGCTTATAAAAATATAGATAAAAAACTTTTAGATTCTCTGCATTTAGCTTATGATAGAATTAGAGCATATCACGAGAAACAAAAGCCAAAATCTTGGTTTGATACAGAGGCAAATGGAACAATACTAGGACAAAAAGTAACTCCGGTTGATTCTGCTGGTCTTTATATACCTGGTGGAAAAGCAGCTTATCCATCATCTCTACTTATGAATGTGATTCCAGCTCAAGTGGCAGGTGTAGAAAATATAGTAGTATGTACACCAACACCAGATAATGAACCAAATGAGCTTCTTTTAGCTGCTTGTCATCTTTGTGGTGTAAGTGAAGTATATAAAGTTGGTGGAGCAAGTGCAATTGCAGCTATGGCTTATGGAACTGAGAGTATTCCAAAGGTTGATGTTATTACAGGTCCAGGAAATATCTTTGTGGCAACTGCAAAGAAGATGGTTTTTGGTGAAGTAAACATAGATATGATCGCAGGACCATCAGAGATTGGCGTTTTAGCTGATGATAGTGCAAATGCATCCCATTTGGCGATTGATCTTCTTTCTCAAGCAGAGCATGATGAGATGGCAAGTTCTATTCTTATCACTCCTTCAAAAGAGCTTGCAAAAGAGGTAGAGATTGAGATAGAAAACTGGCTTAAAAAGCTTCCACGTGAAGAGATCGCTAGAAAGTCTATTGAAGAACGCGGTGCAATTATCACGACAACAGATATGGATGAGGCTATCTCACTTATGAACGATATTGCTCCTGAGCATTTAGAGGTTGCTACTGCTTCCCCTTTTGAGCTTTTACCATACATTAAACATGCAGGAGCTATCTTCTTAGGGCATAACACTCCTGAAGCTATAGGTGACTATGTAGCGGGACCAAACCATACTTTGCCAACAGGTGGAACAGCGAAGTTTTATTCACCACTTGGTGTTGAAAACTTTATGAAAAAGAGCTCTATTATCTCGTTTAGTGCACAAGCTATTAATGAGATTGGTGAGGAGTGTGCACTTATCGCTAACACCGAAGGTCTCACTGCTCATGAGCAGTCTGTAAGAGTAAGATTAAAGTAATCTTACTTACAGAAAATAAATTTTATACTTAACATTATCTCCACAAATATTACTTTTCTAAATATACCCACAAAAAAATTTTATCAAAAAAATATCACTCTTTTATAACTTATTTAAGAATTATTAGTTAGTATAAGAACAGTAAAAAAAGCTTCTAATGCCGTGCATAAGGGCTTCTTTTAATATTAATTAGTCGTAGTTATAAATCTAAAATAGCCGTTAAAGGCCAAAGGAGAATATATGCAATTAGGTTTCCTAGTTGATTTACACCTGTGTATGGGTTGTAAAGGATGTGAAATCGCATGTAAGGTGGAGAATGAAGTTCCACTCAGTACATGGAGACTTCGTGTTAAATATGTAGATGTGGGAACATTCCCAGAAACTAAAAGAACTTTTACACCTCTAAGATGTAATCATTGTGAAAATGCACCTTGTGAGAGAATCTGTCCAGTATCTGCACTTCACTATATTGAAAATGGTATTGTGAATATCGATAAAGAAAGATGTATTGGTTGTGCTGGTTGTGTTATGGCTTGTCCATATGGTGCGATCTATATCGATCCTCAAACACAAACTGCTGATAAATGTACCTATTGTGCACACCGTGTTGCTTCATCTATGATGCCAGCTTGTGTTGTTGCATGTCCAGTTCAAGCAAATATTTTTGGTGACTTAGATGATCCAAAATCAAATATCTCTAAATATATTATGGATAACCAAGGTGGAGTACAAGTACGTAAACCTGAGAAGGGAACAAATCCTCATCATTATTATGTTGGTGGTGGTAATGTTAACCTTAATCCTCTTGCTTCTCATAGAGTTGATGGCTATTCACTCTTTAACAAGATTACAACACTTCCAGTAGGAGGGCACCACTAATGGCAGCACATGAAATTTTAGCAGCTACAAATGCTGTAGTAACTTTAGATGTAGCATTACCAGGTACAGTATGGCCTTGGTTAGTTACAGTTAATATGTGGGCGAAAAGTATTGGTACAGGTGTAATTTTTATGCTTATGCTTTTACTTAAAAAGTATCCAGAAAAAGCAGAAAATTTAAGATTTCCAACTACTGTTGTAGCGATTATATTTATTCATATATTTTTACTATTTACTTTAGCGGATCTTCATCAACCATTTAGAATGTGGCATATCTTTTTCTATCCACACTTAACGTCAGCAATTACTGTTGGTGCATGGATGGCAACTGCCTTTGTTGGTCTTTTATTTCTTTTAGCATTCCTCTCTTTTGTAAAAAAAGACAATGCATCGTTTGACAAAGTTTTACCATGGGTAGTTGCATTAGCAATCCCTGTAACACTTTATACAGCGGGACTTATGTCTCAATGTACAGCACGTGAGTTATGGCAAATGCCAACTGAATCAGCACAAATGATCTTTGCAGCACTCCTTTCTGGTTCTGCATTTATGATTTTAGTATTTGGTTCTAAACTTGGTTGGGAAGCAAATAGAAGTCTTTCAAATATTTTAGCTTTAAGTGCATTTATGGCGTTTACTTTATATATGTCTGAGTATGTATTTGGACCAATGAAAGCAGAAGAAGTTGCAGCAGTACTAGAGTACATCAAAGGTGATGGACCATATACTGTTATGTTCTGGTTAGGTCAATGGATAGCATATCTATTGCCAATGCTTCTGATCGCACTTTCACGTGCATCAAAAAGCGAAAGCCTTTTAAAATTAGCTGCGATTTTAGCACTAGTGGGTCTATTCTTAGTTAAACATGTTTGGCTAATGATTCCACAATTATTACCAATGAGTTAGGGAGAAATTATAAATGTATTTACAAAGTAGAAGAACATTTTTAAAAGGTGCCGCATTTACTGTTGCTGGTGCCGCTATTGCAAAGGGAGTATTTACTACCGATGTAATTGCTGAGTCTGTTGAGGAGAGTAAGTTTACTAATACTCCAGATTCACTATCATTCTATCCTCCAATGGAAGAATGGGCTGACTTTAAAGAGTTAGATGGAAATGACTGGAAACGTGGTGGTATTGAACGCCACGGTGTAAGAAGTGATACTAATCCAGACGGTATCGAAGTAAACGACTATATGATCGTTCCAACTGCATGTTCAAACTGTGAGGCATCTTGTGGTTTAACAGCATGGATCGATAAAAAAACTTTTACAGTGAAAAAGTATATGGGTAACCCACTGCATCCAGCTTCTCGTGGTAGAAACTGTGCAAAAGGTTATGCAACACAATCTCAAATGTATGATCCAGATCGTATAGCATTTCCACTTAAGCGTGCTCCTGGTTCTGCTCGTGGTGAAGGTAAATGGATTCGTACTACTTGGGACGAAGCTATGACTACTATCGGTAAGAAGATGGGAGATACACTTGAAAAAGGTGATGATTTATCTAAAAAATCAGTAATGTTCCATGTTGGTCGTCCAAATGAAAATGGATTTACTGGTAAAGTTTGGCATACACTTGGTTGTGATGCATTTAACTCACATACAAATATCTGTTCTTCAGGTGGTCGTACTCCGACTATTCAATGGGCAAATGATGATAGAACATCTCCAGATTGGGCTAATGCGAAGTTAATCTTCCTTAACTCTTCTCATGCTGCAGATGCTGGTCACTACTTCCAACAATCAGCTTCATTTATCGCTGATGCTAGACAAAAGGGTGCAAAACTTGTAGTTATGGATCCACGTATGTCTAACTCTGCTGGTATGGCTGATCTCTGGATCGCTGCATGGCCAGGTACTGAACCTTTAATCTATTTATATTTAACTCAAAGAATCCTAAATGAAGGTAAAGTTGATCGTGACTTTGTGAAAAAATGGATGAACTGGGAAGTATTCTTAGACAATAAAGAATATTTAGAATATATGGTAAGCAAAGGTTATATCTCTAAAGTACCTTCAAAGAACGATTTTGATGCATTCTTAGATACTATTCAAGAGCTTTATACACCATATACATTAGAGCATGTAGCAAAAGAAACACATGTTCCTGCATATAAACTAGAAGAACTTTATGACATGTTCATCTGGGCTGGAACTTCTATATCTTCATATTTCTGGCGTGCAACTGCTGCTGGTAACCGTGGTGGATGGATGAGTGGTCGTACAGGTTATTTACCAATTGCTCTTCGTGGTGCTATTGGTCCTGAAGGTGGTACATTCTTCCACCACTTCCATGTTATCTCTGTAGCTGGTAAGGGTGGTAGTTCTACTGTTGGTCAAGGTAAACGTGGTGCTAATATTCCTAAAGTTGATGTGTACAATGAACTTACATGGCCACCAGAATGGCCACTCTCAACTTATGAGATGTCGTTCCTATTACCTCACTTACTTTCAGATACACAGTGGCAACAAAAATGGCAAGCAAAAGGGCTTAATGTTCCTACAAAACTTGCTGTTTGGATTCCACGTATGTATAACCCTGTTTGGATCAATCCAGATGGTTTTAGATGGATTGAAACGATTAAAGATGAGTCTAAAATGGAGCTTACATTTAACTTGTCTCCTACTTGGTCTGAGACAAACTGGTATGTTGACTATATTTTACCGGTTGGACTTGCTGGTGAGAGACATGATCAACATTCAGAAGCTACAATGCCTGCTCGTTGGACATCATTCCGTCAACCGGTAATGCGTGTTGCTCTTGAGAAATCAGGATGGAAACCAACAAACCCTAACCGTGCTACACTTGAAGCACACATCAAAGCTGGTCTTGGTGAAGTTTGGGAAGAGAATGAGTTCTGGTTTGATATGTGTGTGAACTACATCGATCCAACTGGTAAGCTTGGTATCAAGAAAATGTGGGAATCTAAAAAGAATCCTGGTAAACCTGTTACTATATCTGAGTGGTATGATGCTGCATTTGGTGACAACTTACCAAATCTTAAAGCAACTGCAACTTCTGATGCACGTTACAAAGATAAAGAATACCCAGTTTATGAGTATATGAGAGATCATGGTGCTTGGATGGAAGAGAATAAAATCTATTCTGCACAAGAGCGTGAGATCAAAGAAGAGGGTAATGATTATATTGCTCATGGTCATAAATATGACAAACGCGATGTAACTATTGATAAACGTACAGGTGTTATGACAGCTGAACATCATGGTAAGAAAAAATCTATCGGTATTGAGATCGATGGTAAAAAGATGGAAGGTTTCGCTACACTTGATAAGAAACTTGACTTCTTCTGTGAGTGGCTTGCTGATGATTGGAAATGGCCAGAGTATGCAATTCCATTCTACCCAAGAACACCAGAAGAGAAAAAACGTATGGAGCATATCGTATCTCATGTAGATCACTCTTATATGACTGAAGAGAACTCGTATGCATTAAATACAGTATTCCGTTTACCGTATAATATTCATACACGTTCTGCGAACTCTAAACATCTTATGGAGATCTCACAAAATCATGACCCAATTTGGATCTCAACTCCAGATGCGGCTCGTCAAGGTTTCAAACGTGGTGATGCTATTCGTGTTAGAATTACAGATAGTGTAACAGGCCTTGAGTCTGGTTACTTTGTTGCTATGGCTGTTCCAACTGAAGGTGTTCTTCCTGGTACACTTGCATGTTCACACCATGGTGGTAGATGGAAACTTGTAAACTCTGTAACTATCCCTAATGGCGTTAGTGATGGTAAAGTTGATTCTCAACCAGTTGAACGTAATATGAATGACCCTAAATTTATGGCTGCTGCTGTAGAGGGTGCTGGTACTACTGCTGGTCAAATCAAAATCGAAGATTATGATGGAACAAGTGGAATCAATAGCTTTGGTGTTCCAACTGCAGAAATGCAAATGGATGGTAAAGAGGGTAAACTTAAATATGTTGAGGGTATCCATCCTTTCCATACTGAGCGTTTTGCTGAGTATAACCGTGACTCTGGAAATATCTGGTGGGATGGTTTAAGTGGTTCATGGCAAAATGCTGTAGCTGCTGCTCATCCAGATCCAATTTCTGGTATGCATTGTTGGCATCAAAAAGTTATTTTAGAGCCTGCACAAGCTGGTGATAAAATAGGTGATATCTATGTGAATTATGAAAATAACTTCAAAATTTACCAAGGGTGGAGAGATCAATTGACTCGTCCACTTAATGCAAACGACAAATTACGTCGTCCTCAGCATATCAAACGTCCGTGGGTTCCACTCTCTGACAAAGCATATGCTGTTTCTATCAAAGATTAATCTCTTTGATACTCCGCTCTAGGATCTTTTCCTGGAGTGAAATTATAAACTCAACCATAACATTCTTAAAAATAACCCAATAGTACTTGTGTAACCAACTTCTGAAAAAACTAACTTTTTTCCCTTGTCATAGATAAATGTTGTAGGGTATGCTCCTATATGAAACTCTTTTGCATAGATAGAGTGTTGGTCATTTACTACTTTAAATGTCAATGAGTGCTCTTTCATATACTTTTTTATATCTTCATTTGAGCCAGAATTTACAGCAATACTAAGTACATTATAATGGTGAGAAAGATACTCAATATTTTGGGCTTCAAGTTTGCATGTTGGACACCAAGTAGCCCAAAAGTGTATGATGAGTGGCTTCTTTTCATCAATAAATTCAAAACTCCCATTAATGAGCTGTACTTTTTGAAGTGAAAGACTCTCTTTATTAAGATCAGTACTTTTATAAAAACTGATAGCATTCGCAAAGAGTGTAATAAAAAGAATAAAAAAGAGTGTTTCTTTTATATAATGGAGTAGTTTTTTTTTCATATATTTTCCTTATTGTTTATAATTATAGTCAGATTTAAAACAGATATGATAATATAGCGAAGAATATAATCGAAGGAAATAAGTAAATGATAAAAATAATTTCAGCAATCGTCGTGATGATAGCACTCTCAGCATGTACACAAACTGTAAAACCTGCACCTGCTAAACAAGTGCAAAATAAACAGGTAATGAAACAAAAAATAGTAAAACAAAAAAATATGAAAAAACCAATGAAGATGAAAATGTTTCAGACAGTAGATCCTAAAGATGCAATCCTAGTACAAAAGGGTGAGGGAAAAAATGCGTGTGTAATATGTGGAATGAATCTTACAAAATTTTATAAAACAAGCCATATAGCTACTTATGGAGATAAAGAAGTTCAATATTGTTCTATACACTGTTTAGAAGATCATCTCAATAGTGGTGCAGAGGTGAAAAATCCACAAGTTGTTGATGTGACAAGTTTAAAATTTATTCCAGTTCTAGAAGCTTATTATGTAGTAGGTAGTGATCTTAAAGGAACAATGAGTAGAGTAAGTAAATATGCTTTTTCCTCTTTAGAAGATGCAAAAGCATTTCAAAAGAAACATGGTGGTGAAATTATGGACTTTAGAGCTGCTTTAGAGAAAGCAAAAGAAGATTTTTAGGTTTATATGAGTGAACAAATCTACAATATACTCATTGTTGATGATGTAGAAGATAATCAGAGAATTGTTAAAACTATACTTGAGAAAGTGGGCTATACCACTAAAATAGCACCTGATGGATTAACTGCATTACGACTTGTAAAAGAGATTGAATTTGATCTTATTTTACTAGATATTATGATGCCTATTATGGATGGGATTCAAACCTGCAGATATCTAAAAGCGGAACCTCAAAGTGCCTCAATCCCTGTTATCTTTTTAACAGCAAATACAGAGAGAGAACTTCTTATCAAAGCATATAATGTTGGTGGATCAGACTACATTCGTAAACCTTTTTTTAAAGAGGAGCTTCTTGCTCGTGTTGATGCAAGAATTAAACTTCGTGAGTATGAAAAAGAGCTTGAACATAAAGTAGAGACAAGAACACAAGAGATTGCACAAACTCAGGTAGAACTTCTCAATACTCTTGGAGGTATCGCTGAGGGACACTCAACTGAAACATATAACCATGTAAGAAGGGTCTCTCTTTTTACTTATAAACTGGCAAAACTTTATGGGATGGATGAGAAAGAGGCTATCCTTTTAAAAAATGCTTCCTCCTTACATGATATAGGTAAATTGGGAATTATTGACAATATACTTCATAAGAATGGTGTATTAACTTCCAAAGAATACGATATTATGAAAACACATACAGATATTGGGGTGGAGATCTTAAAAGGCTCTAATTTACCAGTGTTTAAAGTGGCTAAAATTGTTGCACAAGAGCATCATGAAAAATATGATGGAACAGGATATCCAAGACGTCTTCAAGCGGGTAATATCCATATTTATGCAAGAATTGTAGCTATAGCCGATGTATTTGATGCACTTTGTTTTCAGCGTGCTTATAAGAGGTGTTGGGAGTTAGATGAGGTACTCTCTTATATGAAAGATATGAGGGGTAAACATTTTGACCCTAAGCTTATTGATACCTTTTTCGCAAATATAGATGAGTTTATAAAAATACATAATTTTTATGCAAAAGATACTACTGAGAAAAAACATATTAAGTTGGAAAATAAAAGGGGAAAAATTATGGAGTGGCTCTTAAAAGATATCTTTTAAGAGCCTATTTTTGAAGGTGTGGAGATAGAGTCTTACTCTATCTCAGCATCGATAACATCGTCGTCATCTTTTTTCTTCGCTTGGTTTGCTTCACCAGCTTCACCACCTTGCTCTTTTTTATACATCTCTTCTGCCATTTTATGAGCAGCTTCTGTAAGAGCTTTTACTTTCTCTTCGATTTGCTCTTTTGTTGCATTTTCATCTTTAAGAATTTCTTTAAGATCAGTTGCAGCAGCTTCGATTTTAGCTTTCTCTTCAGCATCTAATTTATCACCCATCTCTTCAACAGATTTTTCTGTTTGAGCGATTAATGCATCAGCTTGGTTACGTAAATCAACCATCGCTTTTCTTGCTTCATCTTCAGCTTTGTGAGCTTCTGCATCTTGAACCATTTTTTCAATCTCTTCTTCACTTAATCCTGAAGAACCAGAGATAGTAATTTTTTGCTCTTTACCAGTTCCTTTATCCATTGCAGAAACAGTTAAGATACCATTCGCATCGATGTCAAATGTAACCTCAATTTGAGGCACACCACGAGGAGCTGCTGGGATATCAGTAAGCTCAAATAAACCTAAAGATTTGTTATCTTTAGCAAATTCTCTCTCACCTTGTACAACTGAGATAGATACAGCTGGTTGGTTATCTTCTGCAGTTGAGAAGATTTGAGATTTTTTAACAGGAATTGTAGTTCCTTTTTCGATGATTTTAGTTGCAACACCACCTAAAGTCTCAATACCAAGGCTTAGAGGAGTAACATCTAAAAGAAGAACATCTTTTACATCTCCACGTAATACACCACCTTGAATTGCAGCACCTGCAGCAACAACTTCATCAGGGTTTACACTTTTGTTAAGGTCTTTTCCTCCGAAGAATTTAGAAACCGCTTCTTGAGCTGCTGGAACACGAGTAGAACCACCAACCATAATAATCTCTTTAATATCTGAGTTATCTAAATCTGCCTCTTTCATCGCAGTTTTAATGTGAGAGATAGTCTCATCAATAAGACCAGAAATCATACCCTCAAATTTAGCACGAGTAAGTTTTACAACTAAATGTTGTGGTCCCGCTTCTGTCATAGTAATGAACGGAAGGTTAATTTCTGTCTCAGTTGCAGAACTTAACTCTTTTTTAGCATTTTCAGCTGCATCTTTAAGACGTTGTAATGCCATTTTGTCATTTTTAAGTTCAATACCGTGAGTATTTTTGAACTCATCATTTAAGAAGTCAACAATTTTATTATCAAAATCATCACCACCTAAGAATGCATTACCATCAGTTGAAAGAACTTCAAAAGTACCATCAGAGATCTCTAATGTTGTTACATCAAATGTACCACCACCAAGGTCATAAACAAGTACATTTTCTTCTTGTTTACTGTCTAATCCATAAGCTAGTGCAGAAGCAGTTGGCTCATTGATGATACGAAGAACATTAAGACCAGCGATTGTACCTGCATCTTTAGTAGCTTTACGTTGGCTATCATTAAAGTAAGCTGGAACTGTAATAACAGCATCAGTTACAGTTGAACCAAGGTATGCTTCAGCATCTTCTTTTAGTTTTGTAAGAATTTTCGCTGAAATTTCTTGTGGAGTATATATTTTACCAGCTACATCAACACAAGCAGCACCATCTTTATCTACGATGTTATATGTTACTTTGTCGTGAGCAGCTTTTGCATTCTCCTCATTCATCATAAGACCCATAATTCTCTTAATAGAAGAGATTGTTTTTTCAGGGTTTGTAATTGCTTGACGTTTTGCTGGATCACCAACTAAAACCTCACCTTTATCTGTAAATGCTACAACTGAAGGAGTTGTATTTTTACCCTCTGCATTTGGGATGATTTTCGCTTCACCACCCTCATAAACTGCCACACATGAATTTGTTGTTCCTAAATCTATACCTATTACTTTGCTCATTTTTCATTCCTTTAATTTTTTCAAAAATTTAAGGGAAGCTTTTCATTCCCTTTTGTCACAATGTCGGAAGTAATTCCGCCATTTACGCTAACGCTAGGTTTCCTTTGGCAGGAAGCCCGCGACACCTTGTGTCTTAATTTTATAAATGTTTATTTTTTGTTACAGCGAAATTATACGCTGTTTTGCAAATAAGTTATGCCACCTAAGTGGCACAAGTTCCATTTATCGTACTAATACTAATTGGCTACGATTACCATCGCTTCACGAAGTGGGCGATTTTTATACTTGTAACCTGTTTGGAATGTTTGAACGATTTGACCGCTTTCAACATCTTCACTATCCACACTTTGAACTGCATTGTGAATATTTGGATCAAATGGCTCATCATGAGATACCATTGTTACACCATGTTTTTCAAGTGCAGTAAGGAACTGCTTATATGTAAGCTCAATTCCCTCTTTTAGTTTATCAAATAGTTCTGCTTTATCTGCATCGCTATTTGCTGAGTTAAGTGCACCTTGGAGTGAATCCATAACAGGTACCATATCTTTTGCAAATTTTTCATTTGCATACTCAACAGCTGTATATTTTTCACGTTCAAGTCTTTTTTTGATATTATCAAAATCTGCATGAACACGAGCATATTTATCTTTGAGTGCATTAAGCTCTGCTTCTAAAAGCTCAAACTCATTCTCAACTGCTTCTGCTTCAGCCTCAGCTTCATCAGAAGTAAGTTCTTCGTTCTCAGTTATTTGCTCTTCATTTTGAAGAGTTTCATCTTTCATTTCTTCTCTAGACATAATAGTTAAATGACTCCTTTTTTAAAAAGATAGAAGTATTATACATATTGAGTGTAACAATGTCAAGTATATATTTAGTCTATTTTGTTAATCAACTTGATAGCTATAGACTAAACTATGTGTTTTAATCCCTGATTTAGGACAACTAAGAGGATTTGAGAAGAAAAATAGATAGGAAAAAAGCTGTGTAATTTGTTATAATCTAGCAAAATGCTAGAATATTAAGAAAAGTTAGGGGAGTGAAAAAGAGAACTTATGAAGCAGTTTGAAGAGACTCTTCTGATATCTCATCTTCATCTATATTTTGAAAATTTTTAATATAGCGTTTACGTTTAGCCTCTTTCATTCTTGAATTGTCTGCTATGATAAAGCCTTCAACTACACCATGAAGTTTTTCATTGATACTAAAGTCAAAGAAACGTACAGCACCCTCTTCATAAAGTTCAGCATACTGTTTAAAGAGAGTAGGAACTGTAGTGTTTAATGTTTTGAGATATTTTTTAAGAACAACAAAGCCCTCTTTATAAGAGAGATGATTAAACATATATTTAAACTCTTTAGAGTCCTCATAACTCATATAGTAAGGCTCTTTTGCTTCCATCATATTTGTATGGCATGAAAAGTGATGAGAGTAGAAGTATACAAGTGCAGCCACTGCTTTTTTTGGAGTGTTAGCATTGATGGTAACAACTCCATAGGTGTAACGGATTTGAGGATTGTTTGCTAGGTAGGCTCCAACACCCTGCCAGAGGTTGTCAAGAGCACGGGAGTTCCAATACTTTGGTTGGATGAAACTACGTCCAAGCTCTACAGAGTTGTCACAGTAGCTGTTAAAGTGTTCATTAAAATTACATTGGTTATAGGTATAAAGACCAGGCATCCCTTTATCTTTAAGTATCCCTTTGACCTCACCAATTCTATAAGCCCCAACAATTTCAAAGTCATCATTATCCCATAAGATAAGATGACGGTAGTAGTTATCATAAAGATCATTATCTTGAGCTGTACCAGTTCCTCCACCAATTGCACGAAAAGAGATCTCTCTTACACGTCCAAGTTCTCGTGTTAGAAATGGAGAACTAAGGGCATCTGCTAAGATGATTCTTTTTCCATCTATAGTATTACCTAAAAAGGTTGCTGCTCGTACCTCTTCACGTAGCATCATTTTATTGTGAGCATTGGAGATTGTAATCTCTGTTTGAAGGACAGGTTTTTTATCTGTACCTAGAGTGTAGAGGTGATTGTAAAACATTTTGACATATGTATCTAAAGATATATTTTTATCTGAAAATGTTTTCACAGGAATTACATTTCCTATATGAAAATGGAGAGGCTTTTGCTCTCCTGCAGTTGCAAACTCATGAGGAAGCATAAATCCAGTAAGCTTTTTAGGAAGAAGCATTGAGAGGATATAAAACTGTATAGAGTTACGGCTTTTTATCCTTACTGGTAAGATTGGAGTGTTGGTACGTTTTGCCATCTTTAAAAAGCTTGGTTTCCATGGGGTGTCTTTGAGACCTCTAAAAAAAGAGAATCTATTGACAATACCTGAGGGAAATACAACTACAGCCTCATCATTTTTAAGAGCATTATTTATCTCTTTAAAGCTCTCTTTTGTGATAGCTCCATTGATGTTGTCAACTCCGATAATAATCTCTGAGGCTTGCTCCACACCCATAAGCATCCCATTAACTAAGAGTCGTACTTTTTTGTCATCACGTAAGGTTCCAAGGAGTTGTACAAGAGCAAAAGCATCACTTGCTCCAGTAATATGGTTTGCCACTACAAGGAGTCTTCCCTCTGATGGGATATTTTTTAGTTCATTATATTGGAGGGTGTATTTAATATTAAGGTTTTCAAGCATACTATCGACAAAATCAAGTCCACGAAGATGGTGATTTTTTTCATGGATAGCTTGAAAGGTTTCTTCATGAAATATTTTTCGTAATGTATTAATAATTTTCTGAGTGAGAGGTTTTGGTAGTCTCTTCACAAGCTTAGGAAAGTTTTTATGAAATGCTTTTTGTATGTCGAACATAGATACCCTTATAATAAATAATTATATAAGTATAGTCTAAAAAGCTACAATATTATCACAATATTATCACAAAAAATGATAATTACCCATAGCGTTACTATAAGTAATTAATTGAGAAAGCTTTTCTCTTTGCCATCATATTTACTTAAAATTGCAGGAAGCATAAAAAGATCAACTAAAACGGCGATGATAAGTGCAATGGCTGTGACAATACCAAAATTTACATTGAGCATAAAGTCTGAAAATCTAAAAATCAAAAATGAGGTACTTAAAATCACTGTAGTAAATATAATGGCAGATCCAGCATACTTCATGATGTAAGTTAAAGAATCGTGGAAGTTATATCCCTTAAGTCGTGCCTCTTTATATTTCACTAAAAAATGGATGGTATCATCAACAGCAACCCCTATAATAATAGCTCCAGAGATGGCTACACCTATGTCAATCGTAATCCCAAGCCATCCCATAACACCAAGCACTAAGATAATAGGTAAAATATTTGGAATCACAAAGAGTGGAATCATCTTGATTTTTCTAAAGATAAAGAGCATCATTAAAGAGACCACACTAATAGCCAAAGTGATAGACTGTATAAGTGTATCTGTGATATCTGATTGCATGTGGGCAAACATTGTCGTTTGCCCATTTACCTGTGCTGAGTAGGGGGAGTTTCTCCACCAGTTTTCTATCCACTCTATCATCTCTAAGTCTAAAGAGGTGTTAACTACATCCATGGATGCTGTTAAACGAAGCAGTCTTTCATCGATGTCCATTCTATCATTTATCTCCATCCCTTGAGGGAGAGAGAGGGAGTAAAGAAGCAGATACTGAGCGATAATCTCATTGGAGCTAGGTACCTCATTTTTGCCAAGCATAATCTCATTGAAGCGTTTGACAACATCTATAAGGGATGAGGTGTGTCTAGCATCTAGAAATTTTGCCTTGAGTTCTTTTTCAAACTTTTCCACCTCTTTCATAAAGGCAGGGTTTTTAATCCCATCTTTGGCTTTTGAGTCTATCACTATCTCATAAGCCATAGGACCGGTGAGGTTATTTTGTATAAAAGTTACCGCTGAGCGAAAAGGTACCTCTTCACGAAAATAACGAATAGAGTTAGAATCTACCTGAAGTTTGAAAAGTCCTAAAGATATAAAACCAAAAACCACAATAGAAGTGAAAATGATTTTCGTGTCATTTTTAATGATAAATGCGGCATATCTTGAGGCGATGCTAGTGCTAATCTCGTCCTTTAAATTTTTTTCACTTGGAGTGATTTTTGGATTCAGAATGGCGAGAAGTGCAGGGATGAAAAGTATAGTTAAGACAAAGGCGAGGAGTGCTGCATTTGCTGTAGCGATACCTAGTGTTTTGATAGGGACAATCTCAGAGATTCCAAGAGAGGCAAAACCCACTGCTGTTGTTAAAGAGGTGAGTAAAATTGGCAAAAAGTTTTTTTCAACACTGTAATGGATTGCAGCATAGTTTTCAAGTCCATCTTTTCGTGCTAAGAGGTATATCCAAAAAAGGTGAGTAGCATCTGCAATCCCAATAGCGATGATAAAAACAGGCATATTAGCTGTGAAGTTGTTGAGTTTGTAGCCAAGAAGTACCTGTGTTGCTAAGACTATAATAAAGGTAAAAACAACAATGCTAATACTCAAAAACATCCCCGATGCCCGTTTAAAGATAAGCCATAAAAGAAGCATCACCATTAAAATAACAAGAGGAGTAAAGGTGGTCATGTCGTATTTTGCTAAAGAGGAAAATGTTTGATTGACTACAGGTCCACCGGCTAGGTGAAATTTGTAGCCACTTTGCTTCTCCTCAGCTAAGTAGCCATCAACTGCATTTTTAATGAACTTGGATGAGCCAAGTGTAGTACTTGCCTTTGGAACGAGTCGCCCCACTATCATCGTTGTTTTTGCATCTTTTGAGATGATTTTTCCAACTAGCATTGTTTCATTTACAGCAATGTGTTCTTTTTCTTTGAGCTCTTGAGGTGAGAGGGAGGTATAATCTTCGATGAAGTTTTCTACCAAAATATCATCGAGGTACTCCTCATCAGCATGGATATACTGGTAGTTTGTAAGTGAATCTACACGGGCGATGTACTTTGTTTGCCAAAGTTTTTCTGTGAGTCTGTCAATAACACCGAGAGCTTTTTTGTTGAGTACTCCATCTTCATCATGAAAAACAATAATAATAGCATCGTCATTTCCAAAGATATCGCGAAACTCATCATATTGTTTAAGTGTTTTGGAGTTCTCACCAAACCAGATTCTATAGGAGCCATCAAATTGGATATGTTTAAATTGAAAAGCAAAAAGGATGGTGATGATAGGGATAGCAATGGCAATAATCCATCGCAGTTTTATAATAAGGTCTATAAATTTTTTCATGAACTCTCTTTAGAAGTAGTAACCAAGCTTTAAGCTCAGTCTTTCGTGTGCACCCATAAGATGAAATGCAGTTGGTTTTGTTGGAGATGGTTGGATGTAACGGTAGTCAAAATTTAGCTTGACAATCTCAGCAATACGGGATTCATACTCAAAATAATATACTTGTTCATTATAATCAAGATCAAAAATAGCACCGGTAATAATACTTGCATCATTTCCTTCATTAAAGCTATAACGAAGACCTAAAAAGAGGTCGTTTTGAAAAAGTTCAAAGAGTTCAAGATCAGTTTTCTTCCCTTTTTCTAAAGTATCATAGTAGTAGTACTCAGCGATTAAACCCAAATCGGCTTCCTTGTAAACCTGAGTAAGAGTATGTTCCACTCCAAGACCTAGATGGATATAGTCTGAGATGTTATTTTCATTGGAGCTTTTGACATTGGCATAGACAGCTTCTAACTTATAAAGAGTGCTATCAATTACAAGTGTATTATAAGTTATGATTTTATTGACAATATAAGCATTCTCTTTTGCTTGAAAATCTCCTGTGGCAGGGGAGAAATCTGTTGAGTAGTAGCGTTGAGAATCGTAACCATTTTGTAAAATGATAGCAAAATCAAGTGGATACTCTGTATCAGTTGAGCCTGAGTATTTAAGATAAAGAGTTGGTCGTGTTTTTGCATTTTCTGTGATAAGTTCATCTTTATAGTGTAGTGGAACTGCTCCAAAATTTGTGTTCATTGTTTCTGGAAAATAGTAGTAGACATAAGGAAAGGCACTCATATCACGACTCTGCTCATAGGCTTTAAGAATAAGTGAGACTTCACCACTCTCTGTGTAATGTGTAAAAGAGGCATTCCATACCCCAAGCTTATCGGTATAAAAAGGATCTGCTCTTAAGTCTGTTGGATTAAATCCATCGGTGATATTTCTTACCTCTAAGGCTCCCCAAAATTTGATATCTTTTCCCACTTTAACCTGATCATTTTCCATCTCATATTGAAGATAGAGTTCATCAAGACGGAGAAAACTTCTTTGTGTTTGGTGCTGTGTTCCTTTGAGGTCATAGTAGTCTTGTTGTGCAGAGAGTTTTGTTTTGAACTCTATATCGTCTTTAATATAGCCTAATTCAAGTTCTGTTGAAGCTGTGTAATTATCTGCATGTTTATCTTTTGGACGTTGAAGATAAAATTGAGTAGTAAGGTCAATATTCCCTTGTACACTAAGGTTATCATAAAAAGATTCCTCTTGAATCTCAGGAGATTGCTCCTCTTTGGGGGTTGTTATTTCATTTGTGTTTTGAGGTTTTATTTGTTCTGTCTTTTTTGTTTCTTGGAGAGCTTTCTTCTCATGGTATGTCTGTGTTACTCTTGTAGCTAGAGACATCGTCGGAGCAAATCTATACTTATAAGTAGTAGTAATTAAGGCAGATCTATAGGTTTTTTGAAGCTTTTTTTTCTCCTCAAAAGCATCTGCATAGTTTTCATAACAACCACAACGTACAGCATTGATGTTGGTAAAAGAGATGAGTTTACAAGAATCAGGATATCCCTTTTTTGTAAAATTATAGCTAGAGTTTTTTTTAAATTTAAAACTTGTCAGCTGGACAGTGTAACAGGTGTCTTTACTTTTTGCATAAGCAAAACTAAAGAGTAAAGTAAAAAGAAGAAGTAAACGCATAGAGATAAAAAACCTTTGTAAATATAAAAGTTTCTTATAATATCATCTTTTTGTGATAAAAAGAAAAAAAAGTGATAAAATGAATATTAATTGCAAAATGTGATACTCAACTATACAAAAATTAAAGTTTATGAGAGTATGATTATAGTAAAAAAATGGAGAGTTATATGAAAATAGTATCTTATCTCTTAGGCTTAGTCTTTGTTCT
Source organism: Sulfurimonas sp. (assembly GCA_027063645.1). GTDB lineage: Bacteria > Campylobacterota > Campylobacteria > Campylobacterales > Sulfurimonadaceae > Sulfurimonas. The sequence goes on along the minus strand of JAMORK010000036.1, from coordinate 38,884 downwards.
TGTTGTGGCAGTTTATACTGTCGCGTTTACATCGTTTGGAAATTCACTTCTTCAGCCTACTATTGAAGCGAAGATTCAAGCACAAACAAAACTGCCATCTAAGCTCCAAACATTTCATCTTGGAATGAGTGATTTTGAGATTGTTCTTGAGTTAAATAAAAACAATACGATTCATCTTAAGGGAGAGTATTCATTATTTGCTCAATCTTTTGATATCTCTTACAGTGTAAACCTTGAGGAGCTCAAAACATTAAAAGCACTTACTCAAACACAGCTTCAAAGTTCTCTTCATACTGATGGTAGAGTTGTTGGAGATATGGCATTTTTAAAAGTAGATGGAAAAAGTGATGTAGCAAAAAGTAGTACCACTTACCATATAGAGCTTACAGATCTAAATCCTACCTCTATCATCGCAAAAGTAGATACTTTAGATCTTGAAGCATTACTCTATATGCTCAATCAAAAATCGTATGCAAGTGCTGATGTTAATGTTGATGTAGATTTTAAAAATATTGCACCACATAAACTAGATGGAGAGATAAAACTTCGTACTGTAGATGGTAAACTTAACTCTGCTGTTATGAAAAAAGATTTTAATATCACGATTCCTGCAACAGCATTTGTAATGAATCTTGATGCGATATTAGCTGGGGATGATGTTAACTATAAGTATGTTCTCAACTCCAATCTTGCAACACTCTCATCAAGTGGTACAGTCGTTCCCCAACCATTAAAAACAGATATAAAATATGGTGTGAATGTAAAAGAGTTAGCGGTACTTAAACCTATAACTGGGGCAGATCTAAGAGGTCCTTTACGTTTAAACGGGACAGTAAAAGGTGATAAAGCAGAGTTAGTAGTGGATGGACGTAGTGATATTGCAGATTCAAAAACAACATTTGTGGCACTTTTAAAAGATTTTACACCAGCAAGTGTAAAAGCGAAAATTCAAGGACTGCGTTTAGAAAATGCACTCTACATGGTGAAACAACCACATTATGCAGATGGTATCTTTGATATGGATGTAGATATCACTAATGCAGATGCCAATAATCTTCAAGGAACGGTGGTCTCAACTATATCTAAAGGGATTGTAGATACAAAGTTTGTAACAAAAGAGTATAAATTTAAATCGAAAATGCCATATACTGCATTTAATGCTAAAACACTCACAAAACTCAATAAGAATCTTGTAGATACAAAAGTAATTTTTAATTCTAATCTAGCAAATTTTGATATAAAACAGGCTAGATTTGATACAAAAGATGCCTCTTTAGTAAGTGACTATAAGGTAAGTGTAAAAGACCTCAATAAGCTTTACTTCGCTACTCAAAGACATCTTAAAGGTGGCATTGTGGCTACTGGTGAGCTAAAAAAAGCAAAAGATTTAGATTTTACTATGCATAGTGATATAGCGGGTGGTAAACTTGATGCAAAACTACATAATGATGATTTTAGTGCTAAGTTAGCTTCACTTCAAACACTTGACATCTTAGATATTCTTATATACCCGAAGATGTTTAAATCAAGTATTGATGGCGTTTTAAACTATAATCTTGTTGCACAAAAAGGTACATTCGATGGGAAACTTAGTGATGGTACATTTACACGAAACCAAGTGCTTGACCTTGTAAAACAGTATGCAAGAATAAATCTTTACAAAGAGAAGTTTGTAGGTGATGTAAATGCTAAAATAAACAAAGAACATATTTTAGCTTCACTAGATTTAAAATCTAACAAGTCCTCAATCATCACAAAAAATACAAAATTAAACTCTAAAACTCAAATAATTGACTCAAAAATTGAGATTAATGCAAATGGAAATCCTTTGAGTGTAACAGTGAGAGGGAATGTAAATGCACCTAAAATTGGTGTAGATGCAAATAAGATAGTGAAAAAACAAGCAGAAAAAGCTGTGAAAAAAGAGATAAACAAACTCTTTAAAGGTCTATTTTAAGAGCCAATGATGTTAAAACTTTTTATTATATTATTTTTAAGTGTATCTATATATGCAAGTCAAAAGGAGATTCATTACATTGTAAAAAATGTGAATGTTAGATCTTCTGTTGAAATTGGAGATAATATTTTATTTACCCTGCCTAAGGGGGCAAGTGGTATTACTATACTTCAAGAGTTAGAGGCGAAGGGGTATCATTGGTCTGAAGTAAAGTTTAGTGATGGAAGAAAGGGTTGGGTTGTTTCGGATTATATAGAGAGTATAGATAAAAACTTTGTTTTAGCTTTTTATGAAAAGATGGATGGTGTGTATCGCTTAAGAATTTGGCATCCATTAACTACTGTTGTAGATGAAGTATTTACAGTAAGTAATGGTGTTGTTCCATCATTTCAAAAGCAAAGAGAAGATAGTGTTGCTGGAGCACTATTGCTTCATGTAGATCAAAAAACTCGTGAGATGTATGTCTATGATAGGGTATTAGAAAAAACAGTTTTTAGAGTCTCTGATGTAGTTGATGCATTTTGGGTAACTGATTATAAAAATCTCAAACGCACAAGAGGGCATATCATTATCTGGTAGCTTTATTTTTTTTGTACATCAGCAAGAGTCAGACAAAAGAGTACCTCTTTCCCCTCAGCTTCAAGTACTTTGCATGCTTCTAGTAATGTACTTCCTGTAGTTATAATATCATCTACAATAATCACTTGCTTCTGTGGAAATTTCTTTAGTGTGTAATCTCTTGGATTTGCAACTCTAAAAGCTTTACTTTTTCCTGAATAGTTCACTTTGTTTTTTGCACGAAGGGAAGCAAAGAGAGGTGTGATATTTTTTGATTGAAGAGCTTTATTGAGTATAGCTGTATGGGAGTATCCACTCTCCACATTTTCATCAACAGCAACTGAAACAAGGGGTGAATCAAAGAAAAAGTTTTGTGCAAATTTTTTGAAACTATTATTTGCTAAGAGTGTATAAATATAAAAACCTATATCAGTATGTTTTGTAAAAAGTAGCTCTTTGATCTCTTTGTATTTATAAAAAGAATAAACTTCGATTCCATTTTTGAGTTGGCGTTTATAAAGAGAGGGCGAGAGAAAGTTTTTCTGGCATGAGGGGCATATATGAGTGAGAGAGTAGTTCTCGCACATCATACATTTCATAAGCTAAAACTTATTAGTCCATTTTAAGTACAGACATAAAGGCTTCTTGTGGAAGCTGTACTTTACCTATAGACTTCATACGTTTTTTACCTGCTTTTTGTTTCTCTAAGAGTTTACGTTTACGAGTAATATCTCCACCATAACACTTAGCAGTAACATTTTTACCCATAGACTTAACAGTCTCACGAGCGATAATCTGAGAACCTAAAGAGGCTTGAACTGCAACCTCAAAAAGTTGTCTCGGGATTTGTTCTTTCATATTTTTAACTAAAATACGGCCACGTGAAAGTGCTTGTGTTCGTGGGACTACGATGCTTAGTGCATCTACAGCTTCACCAGCTACTTTAATATCTAGTTTAACAAGGTCACCCTCTCTAAACTCAATTGGCTCATAATCAAATGAAGCATACCCTTTAGAGATTGATTTTAAAGTATCATAAAAATCCATAACTATCTCATTCATTGGGATCTCATATTCAAGCATAACTCTATCTTCATTCAGGTAAGTCATTTTCGTTTGTGTACCGCGTTTGTTGATAAGAAGGGTTATAATATTTCCAAGATATTCACTTGGAGTAATTACCGTTGCTCTTACATATGGTTCTTCAATTCTATCTATTCTATTTACTTCTGGAAGTTCAGATGGATTTTGAACATTTATAAAATCACCATTATTTAAGTATACATTATAGATAACTGATGGAGCAGAAGCAATAAGATCAAGATTAAACTCTCTCTCTAAACGCTCTTTTACAACTTCCATATGAAGCATTCCTAAGAATCCAACACGAAAACCAAAGCCAAGTGCTACTGATGTTTCGGGCTCATATGAGAGAGACGAGTCATTGAGACGAAGTTTATCAAGTGCATCACGTAGGTCTTCAAATTTATCTGTATCTATTGGAAAGATTCCTGCAAATACAAATGGTTTAGCTGGTTCATACTTCCCAACAGGTTCGCTTGTTGGGTTCTTAGCATCGGTGACAGTATCACCAACATTGATAACACTTACCTCTTTAAGCCCAAGTACAACGATACCAATCTCACCACACTCAATAGTGTTAGTTTTAATCTTTTTCATTGGGTGCGGGTACATCAGATCAAGAATCTGATGCTCTTCACCATTAGACATAAGCTTGATATTTTGCCCTTTTCTAACCTGACCATCAAAAACACGTACAAGTGCAAGTGCTCCTAAGTATTGGTCAAACCAAGAGTCATAAATGATGGCTTTTGTAGTAGCTTCAGGGTCTCCAACAGGGGAAGGAACTCTATCTACAATAGCATCAATAAGCTCACGAATCCCAACACCAGTTTTTGCAGAGACTAAACAAGCATCAGTAGCATCGATGCCAATAGAGGTCTCTATCTCTTCAGCCACCTTGTCTGGGTCAGCAGCAGGGAGGTCTATTTTATTAATAACAGGGATAAGTTCAAGGTCATTATCGAGTGCTAAGTAAACATTGGCAATAGTTTGAGCCTCAACACCCTGTGCTGCATCTACAATAAGGAGTGCACCATCAGAAGAGGCAAGAGATTTGCTTACCTCATAAGAGAAGTCAACATGTCCCGGAGTGTCTATAAGGTTAAGGATGTAGTGTTGTCCATCTTTTACATAGTCAAGTCTAACAGATTGAGCTTTGATGGTAATTCCACGCTCTTGTTCGATGTCCATAGTGTCCATCATCTGTGTTGACATTTCACGTTCAGTTACAGAACCACACTCTTGAATAATACGGTCAGCAAGAGTGCTTTTACCATGGTCAATATGTGCAATAATAGAGAAGTTTCTAATGTTTTTCAATTATATTCCTGTTGAAAAGTTTTTATTATGCAAAAAGTGAATTAACACTTTCATTATGATAAACGCGACGAATAACTTCAGCAAAAAGTGGAGCTACTGTAAGTACTTTTATTTTTTTATGCTCTTTAGTGTCGAGTGTATTTGTAATAATAAGCTCATCAAGCTCACCATTTTCTAGGTTTTCGTATGCTTTACCACTTAAAACGCCATGAGTAGCACATGCCATAACAGATGTAGCACCTTTATTTTTAAGGGCAGTGGCAGCTTTTACCATTGTTCCAGCAGTGTCAACCATATCATCAATCATAATTACATCATAGCCTTCAACATCACCAATGATACCCATCACTTCTGCTTCATTTGCTTTTTCACGGCGTTTATCTACGATAACCATCTCTAAGCCCATACGTTTTGCAAAGTATCTTGCACGTGCAACTCCACCAATATCTGGAGAAGCAATAAGAGGGTTTTTAAGATTTTTGCTTTTTATGTATTGCTCAAAAGTTACTGAGCCATAAAGATTATCTACTGGAATATCAAAGAAACCTTGAATTTGCCCAGCATGTAAGTCGATGGTAACAACACGGTCAATTCCTGCTGTTTCATAAAGATTTGCTACAAGTTTTGCAGTAATAGGAACACGTGGAGCTGCTTTACGGTCTTGACGAGCATAACCATAGTAAGGAACAACAGCTGTAATACTTGAAGCAGATGAACGCTTAAGTGCATCTGTCATAATAAGGAGTTCCATTAAATTGTCGTTTGAGGGAGCACCTGTACTTTGTACTATAAAAACATCACGACCACGAACACTTTCAGCAATTTGTACTGAAATCTCACCATCACTAAATTTTTTAACATCAGCTTTCGCTAATGGAACATCTAAAACATTACAAATCTCTTTTGCAAAATCAACACTTGCCGAACCAGCAAAAATCTTATAACCGCGCATAGGAATTCCTTCTTGGAAAAATATATATCGCGATTATACTCTTATTGTTCTGAGGAGTTGTTAAAATGAAAAACTTATTGACACTTTTTACAAAGGCCAGAAAAAACTAAATCGGAAGTTTCTATTTTAAAATCTGTAATACCCATGGCAGTGTTTTGAATAGAAGATAGATCTAGTGTAATATCTTCAATATGTCCACAGTTTGAACATACTGCATGTGAATGGCTTGCTTTTGTAAGCTCATAAACAGATTTTGCATTTGGAATTTTTACCTCTTGTATAAAGGCAGCTTCAAGCATAATATTGATGTTTTTATAAATTGTAGCGAGTGAAATAGAGTTGAACTTCTCAAGCATCATTGCATAAAGATTTTCTATGTTCATATGTCCATTCGTATATAAAGCATTAGTTATCTCTAATCTTTGTGGTGTTGCTTTTAAATTATGTGCTCTTAATATTTCTGTATAATTATTCATAATCTAATTATACAATAAAAGAACTAAAATGATAAAGATTACTATTGATTTTTAAAAAAAGTTAAAATTCTGACATTCTGTAGATATTATAAGAGTTAATAATACTTAATTTATGGGTAACTAAATTACAATTGAAAATAAGCAGAAAAATGAATTCTTTATATGAAACTCAATTTATAAGTATAAAATAGTTAAATAGATTTATCATTAAAGGATTTTTTATCAAAAAGAGAATAATTTTATCGTCATTGTTAGTACTACTATTTACTACAACACTACTTCAGGCAAACAAAGTGGATGCTAAACAAGCTCATTATACAGCTTCAGTTATACCAAAAAACATAAGTATTCAGGAGAAAAAAAAGCGCTTTTTTGCTTTACTTGTTCCAGCAGTTGAAAAGGTGTATGGAGAATTGGAAAATGAATATGTAGAGACACAATCTTTAGTAAAAAAAGATCCACAAAATACAAAGATTCAAAAACTTATGAAAAAGTATGCTGCAAAGAATCCGCAAGATCTTTTACAAAGAATGAAACCACACCCTATAAGTATCGCTTTAGCACAGGCTGCGATGGAGAGTGCATGGGGGACTTCAAGATTTTTTCAAGAAGCAAACAATGTCTTTGGTGTATGGTCCATAAATAAAAATGAGCCAAGAGTTCCAGCAAGTCAAAAAAGAGGGAATAAAACAGTATATGTAAAAAAATATACAACGATTGCTGACTCTATTCGAGATTATTATAGAATTCTTGCAACAGGAAAAGTGTTTGAGCAGTTTAGAGTAGAAAAAATGAAAACAAATGATCCCTATGAACTTGTGAAAAAATTAGATAAGTATTCAGAACTTGGAGCCGCTTATGGAAAAGAGCTTGCTAGTATGATTCGTTATAATAAATTGACACAATATGATAAATAAAAATTGATGTGATTGTTTAATGGTGGAGACGTGCGGGATCGAACCGCAGTCCTAAAGCTGACTATCTACAACGTCTACATGCTTAGAGAAGTTGTTAAAATCTTATCTTGCTTCACACAACTTGCAAAGCTACACAAGACCAGTCTCAAAGATTCGTATAAAGCTGAGACAGACTTTATATATATCTACATAGGGGTTATACTTCGAATCCTACTTATCTAGAGTCCATAGGTGAAGCAGCCCGTCCTCTAAGAGGGGGTAAAACTTAAGCTACTGCTAAAGCTGGGCGATAATTTGTATTGTTTGCGTTTAAGCAATTGTGAGCCGTGTAACGGAAGTGCTCAGTCCGACATGCAGTCATAGACCATCAGCTCCAGTCGAAGCCAAATCGTCCCCATAATAATTGGTGCTCTTTAAGAACATATTTAATTATATCAAAGTTTCTGTTTTTATTTTGTTAAAAAGTTAAAAGGGTTTTGATATAAAGAAGTGGTGGCCAATCTCGGAATCGAACCAAGGACACACTGATTTTCAGTCAGTTGCTCTACCGACTGAGCTAATTGGCCGGCCATTTGTAGTTAAAGAAGTGAAATTATACTACTTTGTACTGAAAGGAAACTTATATAGCATTATTTTAATGGAATTGCCCATTTTTTATAATAAGCTATAAGCCTCAAAACAAATGCAAAGATAAATAAAAGAGAGATAGAACTAAAAGAGATCAAGGAAAATTGTGCAAGAATATAAAGAGTCATTCCTATAAGTAAAGAGATAGTGCCATAAAAGCCTGTTTTTAAAACAAAGGGAACCTCATTAATGATGACATCTCTTACAATTCCCCCTCCTACTGCGGTGGTAAACGCCATGGCAACAACACCAGCAAGATTAAAATGATGCTCTATAGCAATAAGTGCTCCAGAGATACTAAAAGAGACAAGTCCTATGGAATCACTCCAGATAAAGAGAGCTTTATTTTCTAAAGAGTTTCGTTTATGAAAACGAAAGAGTATAAGTAGAGCTAAAACAATAACAACGATGAGAGCCGGGTAGGTGTTTGTAAAGGTAAAAGGGGTTTTATCAACTCCAATATCACGGATGATACCGCCACCTAAAGCTGTTAAAAAGGTAGCAATTAAAACACCAAGAAGATCTAAGTGGTTACGAACTCCTACAAAAAATCCACTCATACTAAATGCGATGATACCTATGTATTCGGCTAGTTCAAACATCTTTGTAATCCCTCTACAATAGTAGATGCTTCGAGCTGTTTTATCTTTTTTTCTAAAGAGTCTACCGTTTCATCTTTTGAAAGTTGTATCTCTTTTTGTAAGATAATCTCCCCTGAATCATACACTTCATCTACATAATGGAGAGTGACACCACTTACTTTTTCTTTATTTGCAATAACTGCTTCGTGGACATATCTTCCATACATCCCTTCTCCACCATATTGAGGTAAAAGAGAGGGATGTGAGTTGATAACTTGAAAGTTTTGTGTGATTTTTGCAGGGAGTTTTTTCATGTAGCCAGAGAGAAATATGTACTCAATGTTGTTTTGTAGTAAAAGTTCATAGATTTTTTCATCTGGATTTTCATAATGTTTCGCATTGACAAGGTAGTTATTTAAAGAGGCATCTTCTGCTTTTTTTAGCACTTTAGCATTTGTATTGTTAGAGATAACAAGTGTAATGTTACATAAGAGTTTCTTCTCTTGTATCGCTTTATAGATGGCATCAAAGCCACTACCGTTATGAGAGGCTAGGATGGCTAAATTTTTCATTAACGGATTTTAAGACTGATGAGTGCGATGATATTTGAGAGGATAGCTATAATCCAAAAACGAACGATGATTTTGTTCTCTGCCCACTGTTTCATCTCAAAATGGTGGTGGATAGGTGCCATTAAAAAGACGCGTTTTTTACGAAGCTTGTAACTTCCTACTTGTAAAATTACAGAGAGTGTCTCAATCACAAAGATAGAACCTATAAGAAGTAAAAGAATCTCACTTTTAGAGATGATAGAAAGATACCCTAAAAATGCACCAATAGTAAGAGAGCCACTGTCTCCCATAAATACTTCGGCAGGGTGACAGTTATACCAAAGAAAACCAGTGAGTGCACCGATGAGAGCTGCAGCGATAATGGCCACCTCTCCAACTTCAAAGTTTGGCATAAGAAGATAGGCACTGATTTTTGCATTTCCTGTGATGTAGATGATGATACTAAACGTGACTAAGGCTGCAATAGATGGAACCGTAGCAAGCCCATCAAGACCATCTGTAAGATTCACGGCATTGGATGTAGCGATGATAACAAGAACCCAAAGGATGATAGAAAAAGCTCCCATATCTAAGATAGGACTTTTAATGAAAGGGACATAAAGGTCTGTATTGAAATCTGCAAAAAAGCATAAAAATGCAGCAACACCAAGGGCTGAAAGGATTTGTAATGCAAGTTTTGTACGAGCTTTAAGGCCTGCTAGGTTTTCATTCTTTTTAATCTTTGCAAAGTCATCTTGAAAACCTATAAGTGAAAAAAGTACAAGTGTCAAAATAGCACCAAGTGCATACATATTGCTAAATTTTATTGTGAAGAGTGAAGCAACAATAGTAGAGCTTATAAAAACAATACCACCCATAGTTGGTGTTGAAGCTTTCGCTTGGTGGCGTTCAGGTGCCCACTCATTGATAGGTTGTACACTTGATGTTCTTTGTGCCCAACGGATAAATCGCGGTAGTAAAAAAAGTGTAAAAAAGAGTGCAAGAAAAAAAGCTATACCACCGCGAATGGTGATATAGCCTAAAAGATTTATGTCAAAATATTCATGTAAATAATAAAGCAATATCTGTCCTATATAATAAGTAAATTAAAAATGACATTATAGTGTATAGCGGTTTTCTTTACAACAAAACACCATTTTTAAGATAATAAAAGAGTGGATAAGCACTGACTATAAGGAGATACAAGCCATTGAAAATTAAAGAAGATTTGTAGTTTTTAGTTTGAGTTTTTTCATTAGTCTTTAAAAAACCTGCATAAATACCTGAAAATGTTCCTAAAAATAAAAGAGTATAAAGGAAATAGCCCACATAATAGTACTCTTTTTGTAAAAGACAAAATGGGCAGTGGTGTGAGGGTGATTGGTAGATATAAGTACCAAAAAAAGTGATAAGACTAATGATGGAGATAAAAAGAAAAAAGATATTGGCAAAGGCAAATAGTTTGGCATATCTTTTATAGTAAAAAAGTGCGATAAGAAAAAAATTGCTGTAAAACAAAGCCAAGATTATAGAATGTTTGAGTGAGAGTATAGAAGAGAAGTAAGAACTTGATGAACTAGAATAAATAGCTCCACAACAATCAACAACATCATTAAGATTTATAGAGCTAAACATCATAAACTCTAAAAATATCTCTGCCATTAAAAGAAAATAGATAAGTATGAAAAAACCAAATTTTACTTTGGTATAGGGTTGCACTTCATGTTTGAGATCTTCATTGTTAAGTGCTAGCCAGTATGCAAAAAAGTAAAGGTTTAAAATCTTGAGGACAAAAAGGTAGTTTCCGTAGATAGTCGCATCAACAACACCAGCCCCACACATAGCTCCGGTAAGTATGTCTGAGATTTTATCGAGTGAAAAGATAAAAAATAAAAAGAGGGGTACTTTTACCATAAAGACAAACTTGATTATTGTTGCACTCAAGTAGCTTTTTTTCTCTAAATTGTATTGTTCAGTAGTCGTAGCATCTGCATCCCATCGTAGATATATCTTTAGTGCATTGATAAATGCAATGGTACAAAAAAGTACAAAGATAATATCTAGTATAAAGATGGCTAAAACTTCAGGCAGGAGTATCACTCTACTATTTTCCCTTGGTGCATCTCTATAGTTCTATCTATAAAATCTAAGTCAAAGAAAAGAGGGTCGTGTGTAGCAACCACTATGGTTTTTCCCTCAGACTTTAACTCCTGAAGTATCTCTATAAAATGTAAAGAGAGTTTTTTATCGAGATTTGCTGTTGGCTCATCTGCCAGGATAATTTTTGGCTGATTGACATTTGCACGAGCTATGGCAGTACGTTGTTGCTCTCCACCAGAGAGGTTTTTAACAAGATTCTCAGCCTTATGTTCAATGTGAAACTGTTTCATTACTTTTTGAAGCTTTTCTTCAACAAGTTTCTCTTCTAAGTTGAGTGGTACAAGTGGAAGTAAAATGTTTTCTTTGACTGAGAGTTCAGGAATTAGATTGTACTTCTGAAAGACAAAGCCAATGTTGTCTCTTCTATATATAGAAGCAAAGTTGTCACTGAGTTTTGAGATCTGCTTTTTATCGACTATAACTTCGCCACTTGTAGGTTTGGAGAGTGCCGCAATGAGTGAGAGTATAGTACTCTTTCCACTTCCACTTGCACCTTTAAGAACAACAAGCTCACCTTCTTGTATTTTGAGGCTTATTCCATCTAAGGCTGTGACAGTATTGTTTTTATTGATTTCGTATTTTTTAGTTATATTTTTAAGCTCTATCATGAGCGGTAATTTTACTCTCTTTTAGATAGGTTGTCAAACTTATTGTATAATAACGAAAACAGTATTGATTGGAATTAAATTGGGTAAAAAAACGATTTTAGTGATAACAGACGGTATAGGCTACTCTGCAAAAACAGAGTCAAATGCTTTTTATAATGCTATAAAACCAACTTACGACAAACTTTTTGCTGAGGTACCCCATGCACTTATAGATACATTTGGTCTAAGTGTAGGATTGCCTGAGGGGCAAATGGGTAACTCAGAAGTGGGTCACATGAGCATAGGAAGTGGTCGCGTTTTATATCAAGATTTGGTCAAAATCTCTTTGGCACTTTCTGAGAATACATTAGAATCAAATGAAGTACTTCAAGAGCTTTTCACAAAATCAGACAGACTGCACCTAATAGGACTTATGAGCGATGGTGGTGTTCACTCTCATATAGATCATTTTATGGGTATAGCAGATATTGCAGCAAAAAATGGCAAAAAAGTGTTTTTACATCTTATAACAGATGGGCGTGATGTTTCTCCAACTTCTGCACAAAAATATATAGAAATAGTAAATAAACACTTAAATGAGAATGTAAGTATTGCAACTATCTCAGGGCGTTTTTACTCTATGGATAGAGATAATCGTTGGGAGAGAGTAGAACGTGGCTATAGAGCTATAGTAGAAGCAACTCCAAAAACAGACTTTGATCCTGCTGCATATGTAGGACATTCTTACTCTTTAGGTGAAACAGATGAGTTTGTTGATCCCGTAGCATTTAACGGCTACGATGGCATGCAAGATGGGGATAGTGTACTCACTATCAACTTTAGAAGTGATAGAATGCGTGAGATGGTGACTGCACTTGGTGCAAAAGATTTTAATGGTTTTGCTCGTCGTGAAGTAAAAGTAAATCTTGCCACTATTACAGAGTATGACAAAAGTTTTACCTACCCAGTACTTTTTAAAAAAGAGCCACCAAAAAATACTTTAGCTGAAGTGATCTCCAATGCAGGTCTTCGTCAACTTCATACTGCAGAAACAGAAAAATATGCTCATGTAACATTTTTCTTAAATGGTGGTATTGATGAGCCATATGCAAATGAAACGCGAGTACTTATCCCATCTCCAGATGTAAAAACTTACGATATGAAGCCTGAGATGAGTGCAGCAGAAGTTGGTGCTGCCGTACTTAAAGCGATGGATGAAGAGTATGACTTTATAGTAGTAAATTTTGCTAATGGCGATATGGTAGGACACACGGGTGATTTTGAAGCTGCAAAAAAAGCAGTTACAGCGGTAGATACAGAGCTTGGACTTATTCGTGAAAAAGCAAAAGAGAAGGATTACTCTTTAGTGATTACATCAGATCATGGAAACTGTGAAGAGATGAAAGATGATGAAGGTCATGTTCTTACAAACCATACAGTTGGTAAAGTATGGTGTTTTGTTGAAGCTGAAGGTGTAAGTAAAGTGGAAGCTGGAGGGCTCAACAACATAGCTCCAACAGTTTTAAAACTTATGGGTCTTGATATTCCATCTGAGATGGATCATAGTTTAATCTAATAAAAGGAAATTCTTTAATATGAAATTTAGTGGTAAAAATGTTTTAGTAACAGGTTCAAGTCGTGGTATTGGTGCAGAGATTGCAAAAACTTTAGCGGGTTTTGGTCTCAAAGTATGGGTAAACTATCGTAGTGGAGCAGCTGAGGCAGATGCAGTAAAAGATGCGATTGAAGCGGCTGGTGGAAACGCAGCAGTGATTGGCTTTGATGTAAGTGATGAAGCTGCATACATAGATGCTATAAAGACTATTATTGACAGTGATGGCGAGTTGAGTTATCTTGTTAACAATGCAGGAATTACAAACGATAAACTTGCACTTCGTATGAAAACAGAGGATTTTATGTCTGTAATTAATGCAAATCTTACTTCTACATTTATAGGTTGTCGTGAGTTTTTTAAAGCAGCAAGAAAGAAAAAGTTTGGTTCAGTCGTAAATATCGCCTCTATCATTGGTGAGACTGGAAATGCAGGACAAACAAACTATGCAGCAAGTAAGGGTGGCACGATTGCGATGACAAAATCATTTGCACTTGAAGCGGCTACAAGTGGTATACGTTACAACTCTTTAACACCGGGATTTATCTCTACTGAAATGACAGAGATACTTAGTGATGAGATAAAAGATGGTATCAATGCGAAAATCCCAATGAATAGAATGGGGGCAGCTTCAGAGGTTGCAGAGGCTACAGCTTTCTTACTCTCTGATCATGCTTCCTATATTACAGGGGAGACTTTAAAGGTAAATGGTGGAATGAATATGGCATAAAAAGTTCTTCATTTTTTATTTGATTAAGATACTTATGCTATAATTACACGATTTTAAACTTAAACACAGGAGCTATAATGGCACTATTAGACGATATTAAAGAAGTAGTTGTAGAACAATTAAGCGTAAGCGCTGATGAAGTAAAAGAAGATGCGAAATTCGTAGAAGATTTAGGTGCAGATAGCCTAGATGTAGTTGAACTAGTAATGGCTCTTGAAGAAAAATTTGACATCGAAATTCCAGATGATGAAGCTGAAAAGATTCAAACTGTTGCTGATGTTGTTGCTTATATAGAAAGCAAATAATAAATAATTAGCAAATTTTAACTGTCAAGCTTGTCTTGACAGCTAAATATTTTTAGAAGTGAATTTTCACGTTGATTTTTAAAAGTATTTTATATTTTATGGAGACGCATTTATGAGAAGAGTAGTAGTAACAGGTTTAGGGATGATAAACTCAGTAGGGAACGATAAAGAGAGCGCATTTAAAGCAATCTGTGATGGTGAATGTGGAATTGACACGATTACTATATTTGATCCTGAAAATTACAGTGTGAAAATTGCAGGTGAGGTAAAAGATTTTGATCCTGCTACTGTAATGGCTCCTAAAGAAGTAAAAAAAGCAGATAGATTTATCCATCTTGGTCTTAAAGCTGCGCAAGAAGCTATGGCTGATGCAAACTTTGGTGAAGATACTGATATGGAAAGATTTGGTATCTCTGCTGGTAGCGGTATTGGTGGTCTTCCATCTATTGAGAAAAACTCTGTTATTTTAGAAAATCGTGGGCCTCGTCGTATCTCACCATTTTTTATCCCCGGAGCACTTGTAAATATGCTCGGTGGTTTTGTTTCTATTGAACATGGAACAAAAGGACCTAACCTCTCTTCTGTAACAGCTTGTGCTGCTGGTACTCATGCAATAAGTGAAGCATGTAAAACAATTATGTGTAATGGTGCTGAAAAGATGCTTGTTGTAGCTGCTGAGTCTGCTATTACTGGTGTTGGTATTGGTGGTTTTGCTGCTATGAAAGCACTCTCAACAAGAAATGATGATCCTAAAACATCATCACGTCCATTTGATGCAGATCGTGATGGTTTTGTTATGGGTGAGGGTGCAGCTGCGCTTGTACTTGAAGAGTATGAATCAGCAGTAGCTCGCGGTGCTAACATTTATGGTGAGATTATTGGTTTTGGTGAAAGTGGTGATGCAAACCATATTACGACTCCATCTCTTGATGGTCCTGCTCGTGCTATGAGAGCTGCTTATAAAATGGCAGGTGAACCAAATGTTGATTATGTAAATGCACATGGAACATCAACACCAGTAAATGATAAAAACGAAACAGCAGCAGTAAAAGAACTTCTTAGTGACTCTGAAGCTGGATGTCCTCCAATGAGTTCTATCAAAGGTCAAATCGGTCACTGTCTTGGTGCTGCTGGTGGTATTGAAGCTGTTACTTGTCTTATGGCAATGCGTGATGGTGTTATTCCACCAACGATTAACTATACAACTCCTGATGAAAATTGTGACCTTGATTATGTTACAGAGGGTGCTAGAAAAGCAGATTTAAATGTTGTTATGAGTAACTCATTTGGATTTGGTGGAACTAATGGTGTTCTGATTTTCAAAAAAATCTAATTGACAAGGATTTAATTTGGCTACATATTTAGATTTTGAACACAAGATTAAGTTTCTTCAAGAAGACATAATCTCTGCACGTGTTCGTCACGATGAAGGTAGAGTTGCAGAACTTACAAAAGAGTTAGATAAGACAGTAGAAAAGATTTACAAAAATCTTTCAGACTTTCAAAAGTTACAACTTGCACGTCATCTTGATCGTCCTTATGCTCTTGATTATATTAATCTTATCATGAAAGATAAGTATGAGATTCATGGTGATCGTCATTTCCGTGATGATCCTGCTATTATCTGCTATATGGGTTATATTGGCGATGAAAAAGTGATGGTTATCGGTGAGCAAAAAGGTCGTGGAACGAAAAATAAGCTCAAACGTAACTTTGGTATGCCACATCCTGAAGGGTATAGAAAAGCACTGCGAGCAGCAAAAATGGCAGAAAAATTTGGTATGCCAATTTTGATGCTTGTGGACACACCGGGTGCATACCCTGGTCTTGGTGCTGAAGAGCGTAACCAATCAGAAGCAATCGCTAGAAACTTACTAGAACTTGCAGATATCAAAACACCAACTATCTCTATCGTTATAGGTGAGGGTGGTTCAGGTGGAGCACTTGCTATTGGTGTTGCAGATAAATTTGCAATGATGCGTTACTCTGTATTTAGTGTTATTTCACCTGAAGGTTGTTCTGCAATTTTATGGAATGATCCTAAAAAGGCTGAAGCAGCAACAAACGCGATGAAAATTACTTCATCAGACCTTCTTGAACTTGATCTTATTGATGATATCATCAATGAGCCACTTATCGGTGCACATCGCGATAAAGATGCAGCCGCTACAGCAATAAAAGAGTACTTCTTAGAAGAAGTTACAAAACTTAAAGCTATGAGTGAAGATGAGCGTATGGATGCTCGTTATGCTAAACTTATAAAGCCAGGTGCTTTTAAAGAGTAGCTTCTATTTTTCATCTACTTTTAAAGGGTCAAGTTTTGGCCTTTTAAGTCTTTTCCCTTCTCTTGAAAACTTTATAAGATCTTCTACATTATTCAAACTTGCATCACATCTATCCATACAGTGTATAAAAAGTCCATATGTTGTCATTACATCACTCATAGCTCTATGGTGTGTCGCATTTGGGTTTAAGTTGAGTGAATCGTTGAGATACGAAAGTCCATATCTGTAAGAGCTAATACTGCGCTCTGCAAAGCTAAGCGAACACAGTGTTCTATTGAGTAGTGATTCAAAGCCACATTTTTCTAAACTCGCAGAGATAAAATTATAATCAAACTTTACATCATGAGCGATAAATATAGCATCACCTAAAAATGTTTTAAACTCTTGGAGCACTTTTTTTAAAGAGGGTGCATTTTTTGTATCAGATGCTTTTATCCCTGTAATCTCTGTTATATGAGGGTTAATCTCTTTTGTGTGAACAAGTGATTCATAGCTATCTATAATTTTGCCATTTTTTACTTTGATCGCAGCAATCTCTATGATTTGATGTCTCTCAATCTTAGAGCCATTTGTTTCTATATCTACGATACAAAACTCTGCATCTTCAAGTTTTGTAAATTTTGTTTGAAAAAAGTAGTGCCCTTGGCGTTTTATGATATTGAGTCCTTGTGCACGGGAAAGTTCAAGAAAAAAGTCTAAGCTTTCATCTATCTGTTCTTTTATTTTTTCTAATGTAAGGCCCCGTGTAGTAAGAAGAGAGACACTTTTATGGTCTAGGGGGAAAGTTTTATTGAGCATTGGCTATAAACTTTCGAACTTTTGAACTATCTTTTTTCCCATGACTTATCTCGACACCACTACTCACATCAACACCGTAAAATCCATAAGCTTTGAGTGAACTTACATTTGAGTCATCTAATCCACCAGCTAGAATGATTTTGGAACAATCTACATCTTCAAACCATTCTATATTGATCCGTTTACCTGCTCCACCATAAGCTTCACAATAAGCATCGACAAGTCTATACTCATCTTGATATCTGAGTATATCCTCTTTAGATTTTGCTCTAATAACTTTAATATGTGGTGTTTGAAGTGAGTTATAGAGTTGATCTGAAGCTTCAAAATGAAGTTGTGCTAATGTAGCACCAACAGCTTGACAAGTGGTATCTATGCTTTTGGCATCTTCATTGACAAAGAGGGCAACTTTTTCTACAAAAGGGGGGAGTGCAGAGATGATCTCTTTTGCTTGTTCTATTGTAACACAACGTGGAGATTTATCGTAAAAAACAAAGCCAAGAGCATCTGCTCCTGCATTGATAGCTACCATAGCATCTTTATAAGATGTGATACCACAAATTTTCGTGCGCATTAGATTTGTAAACTTTTTATAGCTTTTTGACGATCTTCATGTTTGAAGACATAGCTTCCTGCAACTACAACATCTACACCTGCATCTTTAAGAGATTGTATATTTTTGTCGCTTACTCCACCATCTACTTCTATAAGACAATTTGGGTTGAGTCTATTTCTCATCTCATTTAAACGCGATGCCTTTTCAATAACACTCGGTATAAAGCTTTGTCCACCAAAACCAGGGTTCACACTCATAAGGAGTACCATATCTAAATCTTGAAGTAAAAACTCGACAGATTCTGGAGGTGTATGTGGGTTTAAAACGATAGCAGGCTTGATCCCTAAAGAACGAATTTTTTGTATAAGTCTATGGGGATGTTTCTCCTCTTCTATGTGAAAAGAGATATATTGAGGTTGAAGAGGTGCAAAAAGTTCTACAAAAAAGGTATTGTTTTCAACCATAAGATGGATGTCTAAAGGTTTTGTAGCACATTTGGCTACTGCAGATACAACGACTGGCCCAATTGTTAAGTTAGGAACAAAGTGTCCATCCATGACATCTACATGAACTAGGTCACACCCAGCATTACAAATCTCCTCAACATCATGTTGAAGATTCCCAAAATCAGCAGATAAAATACTTGGTGCTACTTGCATCATATTATGTTCCTAGTTTTATTTTTGAAATTATAGAAAAAACTAGCTTTTTATCTTGTTAAGAAAAATAAGAAGTTGTCGCCACTAAAAGATAAATCAACCTGAACACCTTTTTTATCTTGTGCAATCTCTAAAAGGGCATCTACATTTGGGTAGGTACGTGGAAGTGTAATATCTACATTTATCCCTTGTTCAGAGAGAAGAGTTTTTACTTTTCCCCCTACAATATTGACAAGTTCAGCAAGGGTATCTAAAATCATCTCAATATCATCAGTCTCTTCCCCTATAAGAAGTTCACAAGCTTTTTTTGCAATCTCTACAGGAAAAACAAGCATCACCATCCCATCCATATCGCCATAAAAACCTATGGAACTTGCTATTTTATTTTCTTTATCTGAAATCTCTATCTTGTCAACTTTAGCTGCTTCTTTAATAGCTTGTGAGTTTGTCATCATCTCTATAGTAGCCACCGTTGCATCAATAAAGTTTGGTAATTCTGTAACCATAACCTTATTAATTGCTCGTTTGTTTTTTACACTTGCAGCACTGCTTGCTCCAAGTTCATTAAGTAACTCTTTATTTTGTAAAATATCATCCATCTGCTCAAAAAACATAATTCCAGAATCTTCAAGTGTTTCTTTAAACTCTATAGGAGTTTTCTCAAAAGTCATCCCAACAAAGCAGATAGTTGCATTGTATTCAGCACTTGAGCTTGCAAGTTTAGAGAAAAAGTTGAGTGCATGCACATTCATACTTACCACTTTATAGGCATCAAAGATAAAGAGTCGAAAACCAACATTAAGTGAGTTGTTATGGTAAGCTATATTGAAAGTAGATCCTATCTCTGTATCTAAAAAAGATGATACTGTATAGATGATGGCGTTTCCTGTAACACGGGTTGCTACTTGTTGCCCCATCTGTCCAAGATAAGTGTTCTCTATAATCACATCGTAGGCATTCTCAGCTTTTGCTTTTTCCTGAAACTCTTCATATGTTTGGGTGATGATTGGATTGTGCCCATTGTCATGAAGCTCTATGGCCATTGCTGCCCGTTGAGATTTATCTTCGCTATAAAGAAGAACATTTTTACTTTGGTTTTTAAAACTTGAAGCAAAAAGTGAAGCAACTTCTTGTGTAAGAAAGAGAGAAAAATTTAAATCGTCTTTATAGAAATTACCAATTGCTTTGAACTTTTTTTCATTATAATCACAAAAACCGACTGTAGCATGGCTTGCTGAACGCACTCTCATAAACATCTTGACAAAGGCATCTAATCCGTTACGATTGAAAAATACTACTTTTTTCAAAGAAACAAGGATCATATCTGCATTGAGTTTTGTCGTCGCTTCTATATCTTCTATACTTAAAAAACTAGCACTATTATTTCCATCAAGAAAACCTTGCGGGGTAAAAATCCCCATACCATCTTTGACTACCGCTCTCATGAGATCTCCATTAGCATTGCAAAATCATCATAGATATCACCAACATACTCAATCTGAAACTCTATAAAGTCATTGAGTTCTGCTTCTATATAAGCAGGTTGAGAAAGGGTGTAAAAAAGAAGAAGGTGCATCCATTTTCCAAGCATATTGAGCTTTTCATCTTCTGAAGGCTTGACCCCTGAAGCTGCTTGAACTATCTGTGCAATCTCTGGGCTCATCTCCCATTTATTTGCTATTTGTTCACAGATATCAAAAAGATCCACATTACATAAACGTTGTAGTATGGTATTTAAATCTATAGAGTGGACACTACGAAGGAGATTCACATCTTCTATCTTTTCACTAAATAGAGCTTCTGAAACGATAATACTAGCGGGTAATAAAGCGATAGCACTCTCAAGCTCTTTATCTTCAGTATGAAGATGTTTCAGTATCTTTTGCCAAGATGCTGAGAGTTCTGCTTGTAAGTTTGAAAAAGATGTTTTGTTAAGTTGAAATAGTTTCCATTTCGCAGGAGATAAAAGAGTGATCATATAGTTATAGACAGTTTGTTGAGACTTTGCAACTCCCAAAATTCCAAAGATTTGATTGATATCTTTCACCTCAGTCTTAAAACCATATATAGGTTTATTGACTAAGTCCTTAAGATAAGCACTTAGGGCCAAATCTTGAGATGCAATCTGTGCTGCCTTAGCAAGTTCCCCATCATTAAGTAGTTTTATCGTTACTTGTAAAACTTTTGAAGAGGGGGGAATCTTCTCTATATAGGTATCAATTTTATCTTTAGTTATCAAATTGTCTATCTTTTATGTGAATTTGTTGAATATTGTATATTTTAGCTGTATAATCATAAAAGAAATATAAATTTATCAGAAGTTTATAAAAGTTAGTTGGCTTAAGTTGAAGTTTTGCTTTAACTTGGTACAATTCGCAACTTTAAAAACCTAAACAAGGAACCTAAGATGGCAAGAAGATGTGCTATTAGTGGCAAAGGCCCTATGAGTGGGAACAATGTTTCTCATGCAAAAAACAGAACAAAGCGTCGTTTTTTATTAAACCTACGAACAGTGCGTATCACATTAGAAGATGGTACAACGAAAAAAATTAAGATTTCTGCAAGAGAATTACGCACACTTAAGAAAAATTCGTAAGCATTAGGGAATTGTTTTGAATCTTTTAGAAAGGATTCGTAAATTCCTCAATTGGGAGACTGCTCCCAAACCCGATGTAAAGCTTCTTCCTGAAGTTTACCCTCACCTCAAAGCATTTCGTTTACCCCTTATCTTAACAGTACTAACGATGTTAGTTGGAACAATTGGCTATGTTGTCATAGATGATTTTACTGTCATGGATGCCATATATCAAACTGGTATTACATTTACAACTGTTGGTTTTGGAGAGATTGCTCCTGTTTCTGATGCAGGTAGAATTTTCACTATTACACTTATTATTTCTGGATTTGCAGTTTTTTCATCCGCAGTGGGTATTTTAGTTTCAGAATTAAACAGAGGTAATATTATTGCTATTCTCAAGGAGAGAAGAATGTTATATAAGATCGCTAGACTTAAAAAACATTTTGTTGTTTGTTATCATAATGATTACACGATAGAAGTCACACAGCAGTTGCGTCTCAATCATATCCCTTTTGTTGTGATTGATCCTAGAAAAGAGATTCATGAATGGGCACAAGAACATAAGTATCCAGCTTATCTTCAAGCAGAACCTCATGCAGAGCTTGCAATGCTTAAAGCTCACCTTTCCTCTGCAAAAGGTCTTATAACATTGTCTGCTTCTATTGCTGATAATATTGCACTTATCGCTTCTGTAAGACTTTTTGAAAAAGAGCACTTCTTACCTCGTCCTTACTATGTGATCTCTTCTGCTGAATCTATGAGTGATGTTGAAAAACTCAAAAAGCTTGGTGCAGATACAGTTGTAAGTCCAACAAAACTGACAGCACAACGTGTAAGTGCAATGGCTGCTCGTCCAGATATGGAAAATCTTTTAGAAGAGTTCTTGTACAAGAGTGATAACCCATTAGATATGGAAGATATTGTTGTTCCAAAATACTCATGGGCAGTACTCAAAAAGTTAAAAGAAACACACATCCGCCAAATTACAAACTGTTCTATCGTTGGAATTACTAAAAAAGATGGAAAGTTTATGAGTATGCCTAAGGGTGATGTGCTTGTAACAAGTGAGTGTAAACTTCTTGTGATTGGAACACATGAGGGTATTAAAATGACAAGAGACCTTATCAGAAAAAGAGTAAAACCAAAGGAGTTGAAGTTTGTATAAGATAGTTCAAACAAGTTGTGGTGTTTGTTGTGCTGATGGTTTTTATGCTGATGGTATAAGTGCTGGTTTGAAACCAAATGGAGCACTTGACATGGCGTTTATCTATTCAGATACACCTTGTGAAATAGCATCTGTTTTTACAACAAACAAGATGACTGCTGCACCTATAAGACACTTTCGAGAGATGGGGGAGTTTGAGACAAATTTTGTACTTATTAACTCTAAAAATGCAAATGCTATGACTGGAAGAGCTGGTATTGAAGATATTAAAGAGATTCTTGCAACTCTGCCAAGTGATGTGAAAAATCCTGTTATGAGTTCAACTGGTGTTATCGGTGTGAGAGTTCCAAAAGAGAAACTTATAGCTGGAGCAAAACTTTTTGATATAGGTCAGAAAAATCCTCATAATGCTGCAAAAGCGATTATGACTACAGATAGTTTTTCTAAAGAGATCTCTCTAAGAGTTGAGCTTGAGGATGGTAATAGTTTTAATATTGGAGCGATGGCAAAGGGAGCTGGGATGATAAATCCTGCTATGGCTACGATGCTTTGTTTTATAACTACCGATGCAGATGTAAGTAAAGCAAAAATGCAAGAGATCCTTGATGTTACAACAAAGATCACCTTTAATGCGGCAAGTGTAGATGGTGATACCTCTACAAATGATACCGTCCTCCTTTTGAGTAATAAAAAGTCTGGTGCATTTCATGCAGAGGCCTTTCATGAGGCCCTCTATACTATTATGAACTTTCTTGCTCGTGAGATGGTGAGAGATGGTGAAGGTGCTACTAAGCTTGTAACCTATGAGATTACAGGTGCTAAAGATGATGTAGAAGCTGAAAAAGTAGCTAAAGCACTCTCTGATTCATTACTTGTCAAAACTGCACTCTATGGTGAAGATCCAAACTGGGGACGTATTGCTTCTACTGTTGGTGCGAGTGGAGTAGAGTGTAGCGAAGAGACTCTCAAGATCTCTTTTAACGATCTATGTGTGTATGACTCAGGAAAACTTTACTTTGATGAAAAGATGGAAGAAAAAGCCTCTAAAGTGATGCAACTCGATAGTTTTACTATCGCTTGTGATTTAGGTATTGCAGATGGAGCATTTAATGCTTACGGTTGTGATCTTGGTTATGAGTATGTAAAAATAAATGCAGACTATAGAACATAGTCTGCAAAATATTTACTGATACTCGTTCTTAAACGCGACATATCTTGAAGCAGAGGCATAAAGCTCTTTGACTTCATCCTCTGTTAATTCTCTTACTACTTTAGCAGGACTCCCCATAATGAGACTTCTTGGTGGGAACTTCTTGTTTTTTGTAACTAAGCTTCCAGCCCCTACTATAGACTCTTTGCCTATAACAGCATTATCTAGTATAGTTGCACTCATCCCTATAAGACAAGCATCTTCAATGATACAACCATGAAGCATAACTCGATGCCCAATAGTGACATCATTACCGATGATAGTAGGGCTTCCATCCCCTTCAACACCGCGAACTTCACCTTTGTGGTGAGTAATATGTACCATACTCAAGTCTTGAACACTTGTTCTGTCCCCAATTCTAATGGAGTGAACATCACCACGAACAACTGTACCAAACCATATGGAGCAATCTTCACCAATCTCTACATCACCAATAACATCAGCAGAGGGTGCTATCCAAGTATCGTTTCCAATTTTTGGAGTATAGTTTTTAAATTTCATAATCATTTTAGCTTTCCTTATAGAGTCGTGAAGCGAGTTGTGCTACAGAACTTGAGCTCTCTTTTTTTGTCGCTTTTGCGATACGGTTGACATAATCTTCCATCAGTTTATGGTTGTTTATATGTTTTGTACTTTCAGGTTTAAGTCTTATATATGAGCCATCACTTTGCAGTTCATGTGAGAGCATATTGTCTGCACATTGAAGTTGCAATATCTGGATAATTTTTTCTTTAGAAGCATTATCTTTAATGGCAGTAAGAAGCTCAATTCGACGTACTAAGTTTCTAGGCATCCAATCTGCACTAGAGATATACACCTGTGATGCATCATTTTTAAAGTAAAAAGTACGTGGATGTTCTAAGTATTTTCCTAAAATAGAAACTACTTTGATATTCTCACTGACCCCTTCGATACCAGGTTTTAAACAGCAGATTCCACGTACAATAAGCTCAATTTTAACACCTGCTTGACTTGCTTTATAAAGTGCACGGATCACATCTTCATCAACAAGTGAGTTTACCTTCGCAATTATTTGACCATTTTTACCTTGACGGGCTTCATTTTGAATGAGGGAGAGTATCTTTGGCTTTATCTGTGTTGGTGCCATATAAAGCTCATTAAGCTTTCCTTTTTTGCTAAAGCCTGTTAAAAAGTGAAAAAATCTTGTTAGGTCATTTGTTATAACATCTTTGCTTGTCATATAAGACATATCTGTGTAGATCTTTGCTGTAGATGGATTGTAGTTTCCAGTACCAAGATGTGCATATTGTTTGAGTTTTCCATTTTTACGGCGAGTGATAAGTGTTGCCTTGGCATGTACTTTAAACCCTTTGATACCGTAAATTACATGAGCTCCTGATTTCTCAAGTGCTTTTGCCCAAATGAGATTATTTTCCTCATCAAAACGTGCTTTAAGCTCAACCATTACTGTCACTTGTTTTCCACTCTCACTTGCATCCATTAAGGCTTTCACTATTGGGGAGTTTGTTCCTGAACGATACAGTGTCATTTTAATCGAAACAACATCACTGTCTTTTGCTGCATCTTGGATCAGTTTTACAACAGGCTCAAAACTCTCATAAGGATGGTACATCAGTACATCTTGCTTTTCAAGTGTAGTAAAGATATTCTCTCCATTATCAAAAGGTGGAAGATTTTTAGGTTTAAATGGTGGTGCTAAAAGATGGGCAAAATCTTTGTTACCCACAATCTGCCAGAGACTTGAAAGGTTTAAAAAAGTATGGAATTTGTAGATATCATCTTTGTAAACATTGGTATGGCGATTGAAGAAATTGATAATCTCATCATCGGCATTACTCCCAACTTCAAGACGAACCATCTCACCCTTACGACGAAGTTTTAAACCCTCTTCAAGGATCTCCATAAAGTCATCTGCTTCCTCTTCTTCTATAGCGATATCTGCATTTCTTGTCACTCTAAATGCAGCAGATTTTAAAAGTGTATAGCCAGGAAAAAGGTTGTCAACATGTTGTGTAACAATGGTTTCAATCGGCACATAAGTTCCATTACCAAGCTCTACAAATCTATCTAAAACGCGAGGAACACGTATAATTCCAAAACGCTCAATGCTAGCATCATCACTGTCGCTGAGTTTTACGATAAGCCCAAAACTTAAGTTATTAAGATGTGGAAAAGGGTGTGTTGAATCGATAGCGATAGGGATAATAACAGGGTAGATGTTATCATTGAAAAATTTATTGAGGTAATTTTTTTGATGTTGATTGACTTCATCGTAACTTTTAACACTCATACCCTCTGGTTCAAGTTCTTTAAGAATTTCACTACGGCAATGCTCTACTACTTGTTGTTCTTGGTGAAGATAAGAGCGTATCTCCTTGAGTTGTTGCAGAGGTGTCAGCTTATCTGCACCTGAGACTATAATTCCTGCAGAGAAAAGTTTTTTCAGTCCAGCTACACGAATCATATAAAACTCATCAAGATTTGTTCCATAAATGGCAAGAAACTTTAAGCGTTCAAGGAGTGGAAGAGATCTATCTTGTGCTTGTTTGAGTACTCTAGTATTAAACTGAAGCCATGAGAGTTCACGGTTGATATATAAATTTGGATTTTTAAGATTTAGCATAAATATATGTCCAATGATAAATAATTTTTTTAATTATATCTAAATGAGTTTATTATTTGATTATACCACTCCCTTTATAGTTAGCAGAGTGATAAATAGTAACACCATTTTTTCGGGCATAGTACTTAAGTAAAAGCTTTTGCAGGGTAGGCTCAATGGAGGGGGTAAACCACGCATTGTTACTGATGGCAAGGAGATATCTAACATCCCCCTCATAAAGTTCTTGGCATGTTGCTTCATAGCAGATGGCATTACGAAACTTTACCCCTTTGATGGTGAAATCTGTTGGATGGCTTGCTGCTAAAAAATCACTTGCTCCACTAAAGAAAGTATCATTGATAAATTCTTGTGCAAATTTTGGAAGGGGGATATACTCACCAAATGGGACCAATACAAGCTTTTTTGCAATGGTATAATTTCCATTTTCAAAAAGATAACTCACATTATAACTTTTATGATTTTCTTGTAAAAGAGTGCCTAAAAGTATACTAATATCTCTAGATTCTTTTTGAAGTTTTTGTACAAGGATTGGATTTTTATTGAGATAGAGGGGAAGTACAGATTCTGGTAAAACGATGAGATCATAATGCTCTTTTTTTGCCTTGTCTATCTCTCGAAAAACCATTTTAATCGTTGGATAAAAAGCTTTTTTTGTCCATTTATACTCTTGTGGAATCTCAGTTTGAACGAGCTTTATCTTGAGTGGGGCATCCTTTTGAAGAGGATAACCATAGTTAATAGCACCAAGTAGTAGTAATAAAGGGAGAATTTTATACGGCATTTTTTTGAAAAAAGAGGGCAGAGCAAGGGAGGCTAAAATGAGAAAAAGTTGGTATTTGTAAACTCCAAAATAGCTCTCTACAAAAAGAAGTTCTATCTGTAACCAGTTCCAGTTAAAGGGCTCAACAAAACTGAGTCCAAAAAGTAAAATAGCTCGAATATATGGTTTATTAGTAAAATAAAGAGGAAGAAAAAATAGAAGATAGATAAAGCCAAAAGCAAGGGTGATAATGGGAGACATATACCCAACCCCCTGATACTCAAAACTATAGCCAATCCAGTAAAACCAAAAGAGCCCTATAAAAAAACCAGCAACTAAAATGGAGCGTTTTGGTATATAAAGAAAAAGAGCAAGTGAAGAGAGCCCAAAAAAGGTGTTGAGTAGTTTATTTGTAAGGTGATACTCCTCAAAATAGATAAAAGCACTAAAAAAAAGTGCAGTGATAATACCGAGTAAAAAGGTTTGTAAAATTTTATTCATGTGAAATTGTACTCAATTTAGAGGTTTATTAGTATAGTTTTTGTATAATCGCCACAATTTTATTTAATAAGGAAGTTAAGATATGGAAATTATCTCTCAACTATTACCGTTCGTATTTCTAATCGCAATTATGTATTTTGTGATTATCCGTCCACAACAAAAAGAGGCAAAAGCTAAAAAAGAGATGATCGAGTCTCTGAAAAAGGGTGACAAGGTTATCACCAATGGTGGATTTATCGTTGTTATTCACAAAGTTGAAGAGAAATTTTTAAGTGTTGATATGAACAAAGACACTATCGTGAAAATCACGAAAGACTCCATTGCAAAGAAGTATGAGGATGAAGCTTAATTATCGCATAGTAATTTTCGCTTTAGCGATAATTTTTGGTGTAAGTTTTTCTATGCCATCACTCCTTCAAACAGAGGATGGTAAAAAAATTACACTTGGACTTGATCTTCAAGGTGGTTTGCATATGCTTCTTGGTGTGAAAACTGAGGAGGCTACAAAAAGTCGTATCAAGTCTATTGCTGCGAGTGTTAAACATTTTGCAGAACGCAATGATATTTTAATTGATGGCTTGACATTTGATGAAACAGGTGTGAAATTTGAACTCTTAGATAATGACGATTTTCCTAAAATGCAAGAGTATCTCAAAGGGATTGAAGGGACAGTTGTTCAAGATAACAATCTTATAGTTTCAGTTTCTCTTACTCAAGAAGAGGTTAAAAAGACTGAAAAGCAAGCTGTAGATCAGGCGATTGAGACTATCAGAAATAGACTTGATCAATTTGGTCTGAGTGAACCTGTTGTTGCTCGTCAAGGTGCTGAGAAAATCTTAGTACAACTTGCAGGGATTAAAACACAAGCAGAAGAGCAACGTGCTCGTGAGCTTATAAGTCGTGCTGCAAAACTAGAGCTTATGGCTGTAGATGAAGCAAGAGATGCAAGAGTTTCTGTGATGAGTGAGAGTGATGCTGCTGCTTATGGTGATATCATCCTTCCAGATGCGAAAAATCCAGAGCATAAATATCTTGTACATGAGATCCCTATCTTAGATGGTGGAATGCTTACAAATGCAAGTGTTGGTTTTGACAAAAATAACCGTCCAGTGATTAACTTTACACTCAATGCAGAGGGTGCAGAGATCTTTGGTGACTTTACCGGTGCTAATGTTGGAAAACGTCTTGCTATTGTTTTAGATGGCAAGGTATTCTCGGCTCCAAATATTAATGAGCGTATTGGTGGTGGTTCAGGTCAGATCTCTGGAGACTACACAGTTGTTGAAGCAAAAGATTTAGCTATTGCATTACGTTCAGGTGCTCTTTTAGCTCCAATCTACCTTATGGAAAAACGCTCAGTTGGTCCAAGTCTGGGTGCTGATAGTATTCGTGCAAGTATGGTTGCTCTTACAGGTGGTTTTGTACTTGTTATATTCTTTATGATGTTTTACTACCGTTTAGCTGGTGTGATTGCAAATATTGCACTGATCGCAAATCTTTTTATACTCTTAGCAGTTATGAGTCTTTTTGGTGCAACATTGACACTTCCAGGTATGGCCGGAATCGTCCTAACCGTTGGTATGGCAGTGGATGCCAATGTTATTATCTCTGAAAGGATAAGGGAACTTATCTATGAGGGTAAATCGATGCATAAGGCTATTGAAGATGGTTATGCAAACGCGATGAGAGCTATTTTAGATGCAAATATCACAACTTTAATCGCTTCAGTTGTGCTGTATGCTTATGGTACTGGAGCTATTAAAGGTTTTGCTATCACTATGAGTATAGGTATTTTAGCTTCTATGCTTACAGCAATTTTAGGAACACATGGAATTTATCAAATGTTAGAGAATAAGATTGCAAAAAGTAAAAACAACAAACTTTGGTTTGGGATTAAGGGGTAAGTAATGGAATTTTTTAAATATACTAGAACCTTTAATTTTATGGGTAAATCAAAGATAGCGATGATTATCTCTATACTTTTAGTGGTGAGTTCGTATGCTATTTTAGCAACAAAGGGTCTTAACTATGGTGTAGACTTTGCTGGTGGAACAATTGTTCAAGTAAAATACGATACTGATGCACCAATAAAAAAGATGCGTTTAGCTCTTAAAGATAATGTACTTTTTGATGGAGCTTCTATAAGTGAATTTGGTTCACCTGATGAGGTTGTGATTCGTATGAAAACAACTACAGGGAATGTTACACAAGATATTGGAGATGAAACACGAGTCGCACTAAAGGGAACTGGAAACTTCGAGATCCGTCGTGTTGACATAGTTGGTCCAACAGTTGGTGCCGAGCTTAAAGAGAAGGGGATAATGTCACTTCTCTTAGCTGTTTTAGGGATCTTGGTTTATGTTGCATTTAGATTTGAGTGGCGTTTTGCGGTTGCTTCTATCGTTGCACTTGTGCATGATGTGAGTATCGCTCTTGGTGCAGTTGCACTCTTTAGTGTAGATGTTAATCTTGATGTTTTAGCAGCACTCCTTACAATTCTTGGGTACTCACTTAATGATACTATCATTGTTTTTGACCGTATCCGTGAGGGTGTAACAGGATCTAAAAATGTGGAACTAGAAGAGACGATTAATGAGTCAATTACGAGAACATTAGCGCGTACAACACTTACCTCTTTAACAACATTTTTTGTGGTCTTTACACTCTTTATCTTTGGTGGTGAGATTATTCATGCCTTTGCATTTACACTTTTAGTGGGTGTTGTTGTTGGTACATACTCATCTATCTTTGTAGCATCGCCTATCCTTTTATGGTTTGGCTTTGATGTGAAAAATTACCATAATAAGCTAGCAGAAAAAGCAAAACGTGAGGCTGAAAAGCAAAGAATGCGTGATCAGTTTGAATCAGGAGTTATGTAAAATATTGCTATAATGTTTGCATACAATTAATTAAAGGAAGTTAGATATGGATTGGGGTAAAGTAGTATACGTATTTTTTTCATTGATGAGTTTAACATCGATTGCAGGTTTTCTTTATGAAAATACTGCAATCTCATTGTTTGTTGCTGCGAGTTTAAACCTTGTGAGTACCATTTTAAAGATAGGTGTGCGAAACCTTCTCTCAGCAGAGCTTCTAGCTTCCTCTTTAGTCGCAGATTTACATCTGATTCCAGCTTTTATCTTTTTAGTGATTTTAAATAATGACAGCTGGGCTATCGCACTTGCAATTGGTGCACTTATAGCAAATATCTTCTCAATGGGTCTTGTTTACATTGAGAGTTCAAAAACACACGAAGAATATTAATATTTATAGGAAAAAACAAATTGGAATATAGTTCAAAAGAAATAGAAAAAAAATGGCAAGAGTATTGGAAACAAAACGATAGTTTTGAACCAAGTGAAGATTTTACACAAGAGAAAAAATACATTTTAAGTATGTTTCCGTTTCCAAGTGGACGTTTACATATGGGACATGTAAGAAACTACTCAATCTCTGATGCTTTTGCTCGTTATTATCGTCAACAGGGGATGAATGTACTTCATCCTATTGGATTTGACTCTTTTGGTATGCCTGCTGAAAATGCAGCGATTAAAAACGGAAGCCATCCCAAGGGTTGGACATACGATAACATCGACTATATGAAAAATGAGTTTTACTCTTTAGGTTTCTCTTTTAGCCGTAAACGTGAGATGGCAACATCGGATGAGCTTTATACAAAGTTTGAGCAAGCTTTTATGATAGATATGTACAACAAAGGGCTTCTTTATCGTGAAAAAGGGCTGCTAAACTGGTGCCCGCATGACCAAACTGTTCTTGCAAATGAGCAGGTGATAGATGGCTGTTGTTGGCGTTGTGATACTCCGATTGTGAAAAAAGATATGAATCAGTACTATTTTAAAATTACTCAGTATGCTGATGAACTGTTAGATGACTTAAAACAGCTTGAAGATGGTTGGCCAAAACAAGTGCTTACTATGCAAGAGAACTGGATAGGAAAATCAAACGGTCTCGCGTTTGATCTTTTCTTTGATGCAGATTCTAAAGCAAAACTTGATGGGAAGTTTGAGAGTTTTGATGTGTTTACTACTCGCCCTGATACTATCTATGGTGTAAGTTATACAGCACTTGCTCCTGAACATGCGATTGTTACTTACATGATTGAAAACAAGCTTTTAGATGAGGCAACTATTGCTGAAATTAACAAGATGAAAAGTACTTCTTCTATTGATAGACAAAAAGAGAAAGCTGGACTTCCTCTTGGACTTAATGTAGTTCACCCTTTAACAGGGAAAACTATCCCTGTTTGGATAG
This sequence comes from Sulfurimonas sp., assembly GCA_027063645.1. Taxonomy (GTDB): domain Bacteria; phylum Campylobacterota; class Campylobacteria; order Campylobacterales; family Sulfurimonadaceae; genus Sulfurimonas. The sequence continues at coordinate 7,079 of JAMORK010000036.1, read as the reverse complement.
CAAATTTTGTACTTATGGATTACGGTAGTGGAGCTGTTATGGCAGTACCTGCTCATGATGATAGAGATTACGATTTTGCAAAGAAATATGATCTTCCTATAAATGCTGTGATTAAACCAAAAGATGGTGATGTTGATGTAAGTGAGAAAGCTTATACAGAGAGAGGTGTTCTTTTTAACTCTGGTGAATTTGATGGTATGGACTCTAAAAAGAGCCAATATAACATCATTAAGATGTTTGAAGATAAGGGCTTAGGAAAGAAAACAACCAACTATAAACTTAAAGATTGGGGTGTAAGTCGTCAGCGTTACTGGGGTGCTCCTATACCTTTTATCCATTGTGAAGATTGTGGTCTTGTGATGGAGAAAAAAGAGAATCTTCCAATTGCACTTCCTGATGATGTAGAGATTAATGGTGAGGGAAGTCCACTTGAAAACCATCCAACATGGAAACACTGTTCTTGTCCTAAGTGTGGTAAAGATGCAATTCGTGAAACAGATACTATGGATACTTTTGTAGAGTCTTCTTGGTACTTCTTGCGTTTTTGTGCATCACCACAAAATTGGGAAAAAGAGGCATTTTCAGCTGAACAGATTAAATACTGGATGGGTGTTGATCACTATATTGGTGGGATTGAACATGCTATTTTACACCTTTTATATGCACGTTTCTTTACAAAAGTTTTTCGTGATTTAGGATACTTAGAGTTTGATGAACCATTTGATAAACTTCTTACTCAAGGTATGGTACTTAAAGATGGTGCAAAAATGTCTAAATCTAAAGGTAATACTGTTGATCCTGATGCTATCATAGAGAAATATGGTGCAGATACAGCACGTTTATTTATCCTTTTTGCAGCACCTCCAACACAAGAACTTGAGTGGAATGACTCAGCAGTTGATGGGGCTTATAAGTTTATAAAACGTTTTTATGACAGAAGCTCAAATATTGTAGCAACTGATGTAAAACCTGTTATAGACCATGCTTCACTCTCAAAAGAGGAAAAATTTGCTCGTAAAAAAGTGTATGAAGCACTTGTTCGTTCAAACGATGTTTTTGATGAACGCTACACTTTTAATACTATGATTGCAGGTGTTATGGAAGCGATGAATGCACTTAATGCTCAAGATAATGCTGATGTATGGAGTGAGGGTTATTGGATTTTAAGCTCCATAATGGAACCTGTTATTCCACATACTTGTTGGGAGATTTCAGAGAAATATTTTAAACTGAAAAATCTTGCTCCACAAGAGATAATTGAAGAGGTTTTTGTAGAAGATAGTATCACTTTAGCTGTTTCAGTCAATGGGAAACGCCGTAGTGAGATTGAAGTTGCAAAAGATGCAACTAAAGAGGAGATCTTAGAACTTGCAAAAGCTGAAGTTGCTAAATGGTTGGAAGATAAGACAATAGTTAAAGAGATTGTTGTTCCAGGTAAGCTAGTGAATTTAGTTATAAAAGGATAAAAATGAGAAAGATATTTGTTCTAAAGTTTCTTCTTTTAAGTGTTTTATCTTTACTTGTAGTTGGTTGTGGTTATAAACCAAGTTCAAAGTACTCTCGTGAAGTAGTTGGTGAGAAGATTAGTACAAGTGTTATTATCTCAGCACAAGATCCTGAAAATACGGTGATTATTAAAGATGCTGTTGATGCTGCAATTGTAGAGATATTTCATGCTTCATTAACTACTAAAGATTACTCTGATACACACTTAACTATAAGTATCTCTCCTCCAAGGTATGCACCTATTCAATATAATGCTGATGGTTATGTAGTAGGGTATCGTGCTACAATTAGCTTAGTAATACAAAGACAAACGGGTAAAACTACTAAAAATTATAAAACAAGTGGAACATATGATTTCTCAATCGCTCCAAATGCTGTTGTGACGGATCAAGATAGATTTGATGCTATTAAATTTTCTTCCATAAAAGCAATTGCTTCATTCGTTGCAACTGTATCTGCAGAGGGTTCTAGAAAAAAATAAAGGGGTAGAGTATGACAATACAAAGCATCATCAAAAAAGCTGTCAAAAGATTAGAGTTAGAGGGAAAACTTCTTACACCTGATTTTTATGCAGAAGCTTTTTGTAAAGAAGTTACAAAAGCAAATATGCAAGTAGAAGATTGCTCGCATCTTGAGAAATTTAAATCTAAACTCAATAGTGATCTGCAAAAAGATCTAAAAAGTTACCGTATCAAGACTATGAATGAACTGGTACGATTTTTAATCTCAAAACTCAATCGTACAAGTTCAACAATATGCTCAGAAACTTTAGAAGCACAAACACTACTTTTAAAAAGAGTGTTACAGGTTATAGGTGTTTTACACAATAAAGAGGCTAGTGAACTGGCAAATAGAAGTTTGGATCTTATAAGTAACTCCCCCTCAGTTGCTCAAATAGATCAATTTCGCCAATTATGGGTCAATTTTATAACCACTTATGATGATACATTTTTACAAAGTTTAAAAAGCTTGGGTGATATAGACAGCGATGATTTAAAGGCTAGTATAGAAAACCTTCATCTTCATACTGAGGGAAAAGTTCTTTCAAAAGATATGGATCTTTCAAAGATTGCATCTCTTCTTGTTGCTTCTTTTGTTCCATCAATAGCATCTAGTGTGAATGAGAAGATCGCTGATATTAGTCAAAAGATACGTTCCAACCCAGAACTTTTAGAAAAAAACAGCATTGAGGCTGAGATAAAAACAGCAATACTCCTTCGTATAGCACTTGATAAAGAGAGTGTTAAAGATATGGTAGAGTCTCTTGATGGCGTTTTAGATAAACTTAGTCTACGTCTTATAGATATGATTGAAAGCTCTGATGCATCTACGGTTGAGATCCAAAAAATTAAAGTGGAACTAGAGAGTTATAATGAACTCTCAAGTACAAATTTTAAAACTGCACATAAAAAACTTTTTACCATAGCTGTAGCGCTCGAAGAGAACACGCAGCTTTTAAGTAATGACTTAAAAAGCCATTCTCAAGAGGTGACACTTTTAAGTAAAAAGGTGAGAAAACTAGAACAAGAACTAGAAGCTGCTAAAAAAGAAACAAAAGAAGACTTTCTAACAAAACTTTATAATAAACGTGGTTTAGATGAACATTTAGAGAGAAAAGAGGCTGAATTTAAACGCCATGGACATAATTTTTCTGTTGCTATGTTTGATTTAGATCATTTCAAAAAAGTAAATGACACCTATGGACATGAAGCTGGAGATGCTGTGCTTGCTGCATTTGCTGGAATCTTGAAAAAAGAATCACGAAGTGTAGATATTATAGGACGTTTTGGTGGTGAAGAATTTTTGGCGATATTGAGCGATACCGATACGAAAGGTGGAGTGATATTTGCAGAGAAAGTACGTAAACATGTTCAAAAATCACGTTTTATGTATAAGGGTCAAAGAATTGATGTTACAGTCTCTGTTGGTGTTTCTGAACGTGCTCGTCATGTTTCTCTTCAAGCCGTTTTAAACTCGGCTGATGAGTATCTTTATAAGGCCAAACATGATGGTAGAAATAGAGTAGCATATAAATAAAGATGCTACTAGAGACTTTTTTAAACAAGAAACCACTTTATTATGATGAAATTGACTATGCCCGTATGCCAAGGGTATATACAAAGATAAAGCATCACTTCAAAACTCCTCAAATAATCCATCTTATAGGCACAAATGGCAAGGGCACAACGGGACGCTTTTTAGCCTCTGCACTCAATAAACTAGGTTATAAAGTTGGTCATTATACCTCTCCCCATATCTTAGAGTTTAACGAACGTATCTGGCTTAATGGAGAAGATGTTAATGATGAACTCTTAGAGAACATGCATAAGAAATTACTGCAGATCTTAGATACACAAGATAGGGATGCTTTGAGTTACTTTGAGTATACGACACTCTTAGCGATGCTTCTTTATGCAGAGTGTGATTATGTTGTACTTGAAGCTGGGCTTGGTGGTGAGCATGATGCAACGGCTGTATTTCCAAAAAGTTTAACCTTAGTGACTCCAATAGATAAAGACCATGAGGCTTTTCTAGGAGATAGCATTGAGAGTATTGCCACTACAAAGCTCAATGCAGTTCAAAACTATGCGATATTGGCAAAACAAAGTTATGACAAGGTTTATGAAATAGCATCTCTCTTGGCTAAAGAGAAAGATAAAGAGTTTTATACCTTAGATTATTTTATCCAAAAGAGCGATAAAGAGATACTTGAGATTTTGCAAGAGGAGCTCTCTTTAGCCCCCTATTTACTTGAAAATCTTTCACTTGCTATGGCTGCACTTCATTTTTTTCAAATACCCTTTCAAAAAGATATTTTTCATAATGCGAAATTATTTGGTAGATTGAGTTGTGTGCAAGAAAATGTTTTAGTGGATGTGGGACACAATACCCTTGCCGCGAAAAGAATATTGGAGAGTTTAAGAGAAGACAAGTATATTTTAGTTTATAATAGTTACAAAGATAAGAATTATAAAGAGATACTTGAGATTCTTCAGCCAATAATAGAAGATGTATATATTATAAAAGTTGATGAAGAGAGAATAGAAACACGAGAGAATATGCAAGTAGTTTTAGAAAATCTAGGGTTCTCTTATAAAGATTTTACAGCTTTGCAAAACGATAAAAAATACTTGATTTTTGGATCGTTCAGTGTGGTAGAGGCATTTTTAAAGGGATATATTGGATAACCATTTTACGATCACCATTCATGATGATAGTGGTGTAAAGCAGATAAATCTTCATAAGTTTGTCAAACGAGTTATCTTGTATGCTCTTGTATTTTTAGTTGTCGTGAGTTTTTTAGGTGTAGCTGTTATCTTGTATTTAAGTTCAAGTGTTAAAGATATGCAAACAAAGAGAAGCTCAGTAGAACTTGCATATAAAAAACTCAAAAAACAAAATAAAGAGCTTCAAGCAATTATGCAAACCACAAAGTCATCTTTGCAAGAGAAGAAAAAAGAACTTCATGAACTTTCAGATTCCTTAACAGAGATAGAAACTATGATAGGGATGAATCCTGTTTCAAATGAGATCTCTTTACAAGATAGAGTCAATTTTACAAAGATGAACTCTGAGCATATGGCTACAATGTTACAACTTATACCAAGTGGTTCACCTATTGAGTACCATGGTATCACAAGTAAGTTTGGTTATCGAATCCATCCAACACTTGGAAGACGCGAGTTTCATCGTGGTAGTGATATGAAAGCAAAAATGAATACTCCTGTGTATGCACCTGCTGATGGGATAATCGAATATGCTGGAAACCATAAAAAGAGTGGTTTTGGTCGTTTAGTGATTATTCAACATGCATTTGGCTTTAGAACCTACTACGGACATTTAAACAAAATTGTGATAAAATCAACGAAGTTTGTAAAAAAAGGGGATTTAATCGCCTATACTGGAAACTCTGGTATGAGTAATGGTCCCCATCTTCATTATGAGATACGTTTTATCCATAATGTAGTCAATCCATTTTGGTTTATAAAATGGAGTATGGAAAATTATAATGAAATATTTAAAAAGGAGAAGAAAATACCATGGCAATCTTTAGTAGCAGCGACAGCGAACATAAAAGTACTCAAACCGACTCAAACACTACCATCATCACAGCAGGTGCAAGAATCAAAGGGGAAATAGAATTAGACTGTAACCTTTATATTGATGGAGCATTAGAGGGAGAAATTCACTCTAAAAAAGAGGTAAATATCGGCAAAAACGGTCAGGTTAAAGGGGTGATCAATACTCAAAGACTTGTTGTTCAAGGTTTAGTTGAGGGTACTATTAATGCTGATAGAGTAGAGATTAAAGCTGCTGGTCATGTTAAGGGTGAAATCTCTTCTTTAGAGCTTGTGATTGAGTCTAGAGGTATTTTTGAAGGAAATAGTATTGTTAAAGACTCTAAAAAAAACAAAGCTACAGATCTTTCTAAATCTTAACTAAACTTCTTAGGGTAAAATGTCACCATTAAAACTACCCTAGGAAACTCATGTCACAAGCCTCTTTATTTCACTATTTTAAAACTCATACAACAGATGAGTTAGACCTTCTTATATGTGACAATATAAAAGAGGCACATGAGCTTGAAGCTGTAGCTCATTTTTTTCAAAGAGATGTAGTTCTTTTCCCAGACTTTCGTCCAAGTTTTGGGGATGATCTTCGCTCTTATAAAGAGGAGTTACATGAACTTCTCTCATCTTTAAGAACTTATTATAAAGCGAAAAAGAAACCACTTATTATATCCCCTTTAAAAACTTTACTATTCCCCTTACCAAAAGAGGATCTACTTGAGAGTATCTCATTAGATTTTGGAGAGGTTTTAGAGCTAAAGTCTTTTAAAGAAAAGATGCTTTTTTGGGGTTACAATTTTGTAGATATGGTACAAGTTGAGGGGGAAATTTCTCATCGTGGAGATATCATCGATATCTTTGTTCCAGCAACTGCTAATCCTATAAGAATCTCTTTGTTCGATAATGAGATTGAACAAATAAAAGAGTTTTCCCTTGAAACACAAAGAACTCTGGGTGAAGAACTTGATACTTACACATTAACACCTGCATTTTACTCCTTAGATGAAACATCTTTCAACCAACTGCAAGAAAAGGTAGAAAATTCCCCTTTTGATGCAATGCAAAAAGATGTAGCTTCTTTAGGCTTTTGGCATTTAGAAGAGATGGCAGAAAATTTTATGCAAGATAAAAAAGTGATGCTTTCTCGAAACCTTGATCATACACTCAAAGATGCATATGGGATTAATGATCCAAAAATAAGTAGAGAAAAATTTGATCTTGAGATACTAGAAGAGAATGAAAATGTTAAGGAGTTGGTTGTAGCCGATGTTGCACAACTCCTTCGTGTGCATACAGACAAAAAAGTTACTATTATTGCTGCATCTGCAGCTTCGTTTAAACAAGTGGGTTTATATGATACTTCCAATATAACACAAGTAAAAGCTGGATATATTCTAAATATTATTACTCCTGATGAGCTTATTATCTCTTTAAATAAACCAGATAAAAAACGCCGTCGAAGAAAAAGCTCTATTATGCTTGATGACTTAAAAGCAGGTGATT
>JAMORK010000035.1 GCA_027063645.1 Sulfurimonas sp. | reverse complement strand
CCATTGCAAATAGTTTCAGCTCTTTTTTTGTAAGTTTTGCTTTTAAAACACCATAAAGTTCTTTATCGTCTTCTATTAAATCGATACTATCTAAACGACAAAACTCTGCAAGCTTTTCTCTAAAATTATTTTCATCGTGGTATTGTCTCCACACTGTACTTTCTAACATTATATTTTCTCCAATATTTTCTTTAAATCTTTTTCTTTAATTATTATATTTGCCTCAGCTTCTAAAACTTCTCTAGCACAAAATGCCACTCGCGTTCCAGCATACACAAACATAGAGAGGTCATTTGCCCCATCTCCACATACTAAAGTTTCCTCTTTGCTTACTCCAAGTATATTTTGTAAACGTACAAGCATATCACCTTTTGAGTGAGAAAACATCATCTCGCCACCCACTAAACCCGTGAGCTTTCCATCTTTTTCATGGAGTACATTTGAAAAGTCTGCATCGTAACCTAAGATGTTTTTAGCATAGCCGGTTGCTGTTCTAAAACCACCTGAAAAACACACAACTTTTATGCCTCTACTTTTAAGCTCAGCTATGGTCTCAACTGCACCTTTCATATAAGGTAAGTTTTGTGAAATCTTCTCAACTACCGAAAAATCAAGACCTTTTAAAAGTCCAACACGTTGTTGTAGAGACTCAAAAAAATCAAGTCTACCACTCATCGCCTCTTCGGTTATGCGAGCTACCTCTTCACCAATTCCAAGTTCCTCTGCAAAGAAGTCGATTGTTTCACCATCCATAAGTGTAGAATCAAAGTCAAATACTGCAAGTTTTAGCATAAATTTTCTCTCTTTAGTATATAATTGCGCAATTATAGCTAAATAGGATTTTTTTTGTTTGATACTTTGATAGATAAGTTAAAAAATGACACTTATATCACCCTTGAGACTACCCCGGGACACTCTGCACAGTTTATGCCAACTATTGAGAAAATTGCTGAGCTTGGCTTAGCTGAACTTGTAGATGGTTTTTCAACTACGGACAACCCTTTAGCAAAACTCAAATACAATGCTCTTTTTGCAGCCAAGATGCTTCAAGATAGATTTCACAAACCAGTGATAGCAACGATGAGTATGCGCGATCGAAATAAGATAGCACTACAATCTGATTTATTAGGTGCTAATGAGGTTGATGTAAGAGCCATTTTAGCACTTACGGGTGACCCTGCAACCATTAGTGATCAGCCTCATGCAAAAGGTGTTTTTGAAGCAGATAGTACACTTCTACTTGACATCATTTCAGCTTTTAATTCTGGGATGAACTATGCTGGGAAACCTTTAGCAATAGCACCTCAACCTATCTACCCTTTTGCGGTTGTGAACTCTTTTGCAAAGAATTCAAAAACACTCCAAAAAAAGATACAAAAAAAGATAAAACATGGAGCATTAGGGATTATTACCCAACCTGTCTATGATTTAAAAAATGCACAACTTCTTTTAGACTTAAGAGATGCGGCCAATGCTGAGTGTTGTCCTGAAAATAAAAAAGCTGAACTTATATTAGGGATCTTTCCTATTACAAAACTTCGCACAGCACAGTTTTTATCGGCTCATGTTCCAGGAATTCATGTACCAGAAGATTGGATAGAAAAACTTCGTATTGCAAACAAACATAGTGTAGCAGAGGAGTACAAAGTGGGGTTTGATCTTAGTAAAAACCTTTTTGAAGAGATTAAAGTACTTCATCCAAAAATACATCTGATGACAGCCAACCAATTTCAAATAGCAAAAGATATATTAGTATAAACAAGGATTACATAAAATGATAGATTTAAAATTATTACAAAAAGATTTTGACACAGTTCGCACAAAACTTATGCGTAAAGGTGTAGATGCTGCACTTTTAGAAACACTTAAAACAAAAAACGAAGAGCTCAAAACGGCTAAAGCAAACTTTGAAGCACTCCAAGCTGCACAAAATGCGATGAGTAAAGAGTTTGGTGTGTATAAACGCGAGGGGAAAGATATCAGTGAACTTAAAGCAAGAGTTGATGCTAACAAAGTAAAAGTTACTGAAGCAATTGAGATTCAAAGAGAGGCTCAAGAAGCACTTGAAACTCTTGCAATGGCTATCCCAAATATGCCTGACGATTCTGTGCCAGATGGTGCAGATGAGAATGACAATATAGAGATAAAAAAAGTACTCACACCTCCAACATTTAACTTTACTCCAAAAGAGCATTGGGAACTAGCAGAAAAAAATGGTTGGATAGACTTTGAACGTGGTGTAAAACTAGCAACATCGCGTTTTTCAGTAAGTTTTGGGATGGGTGCTAGACTTGAGCGTGCACTTATTAACTTTATGCTTGATTTTAACCGTGAGAGAGGGTTTGAGGAAGTAAGTGTTCCAGCACTTGTAAATCGTCAAGCACTTGAAGGCACAGGACAACTTCCTAAATTTGAAGATGACCTTTATAAGATAGATGGACAGGAGTTATTTCTTATCCCTACTGCGGAAGTGCCTGTTACAAACCTCTTCCAAGATGAGATACTCAAAGCTGATGAACTTCCTAAGAAGATGACAGCTTACACTTCATGTTTTAGAAAAGAAGCAGGTGCAGCAGGCCGTGACACTCGTGGAATGATTCGCCAACACCAATTTCACAAAGTAGAACTTGTAACTATTGCCAATCCTGAAACAAGTGAGCAAATTTTTGATGAGATGGTAGAGTGTGCTTCTGGGATACTTACTGCCTTAGAGCTTCCTCACCGTTTAGTCAATCTTTGTACGGGTGACTTAGGTTTTGGAGCAGCTCATACAACAGACATAGAAGTATGGCTCCCTGGACAAAATACTTACCGCGAAATCTCTTCTATCTCAAACACAAGAGACTTTCAAGCAAGACGAGCAAAAATTCGTTTTAAAAATGGCAAGAAAAATGAGTTTGTTCACACACTTAATGGTAGTTCATTAGCTGTTGGTCGTACACTTGTAGCTATTATGGAGAACTTTCAAAATGAAGATGGAAGCATAGATATTCCTAAAGTTTTACACCCTTACTTGGGGATGTAATATCTTAATAAAAAGTATAAGTAATATATCTACGCTTATACTTTTTGATCCTAAACAAATATTTATATCTCATAAATATGCCAATAATCTACAAATAGCGAAATACCCCTACAAAATCTAGCAAAGAATAGAGTAACTCAACAAAATTTAACTTATAATAGTATAATATAGTATATTATTAAAGAGTATGAGCTCTTTAGGCTCCCAAAAAAATGGATAAAAATGATAACGAAAAAAGTAGTTTTAATTGGTGATTTTGCGACAGGTAAAACTAGTTTAATTCGTCGTTATGTTGACAATCAATTTAGTGATGAATACTTAACTACTATTGGTGTCAAAATATCTAAAAAAACTTTACAAATATCAGATGAAATTGAACTACAGTTAATGGTATGGGACATTGAAGGTCATACAGATGTAAAAGCTACAAATCCCGCCTATGTTATAGGTGCACATGGAGTGATTTTAGTGGGAGATATTACACGCGAAAAAAGCATAGAAAATATCCCCTTACACCTTGAGTTAGTCAAAAGACTACTCAAAAAAGTACCTATAGTTATAGCCTTAAATAAATCAGACTTACTCCCTAATGAGATAGAGATAGAAATAGAAAAAAAAGTACTAGATTTAGATGCATCACTTCCGGAAGTTTTAAAAGTTTTTGATACATCTGCAAAAAGTAGTAAAAATGTTGAAGCTATTTTTATAACACTAAGTCAAGCTCTACTTCTATAAAATATACAAAAAGGTCTGTTGATGCATATTCAAGAAATTTTCAATGCAATTTATGAAAAACATTATTACGAGTATATAGTCCTAGACAAAACATTAAACTGTATAGAGTTTTCCGATAAGGTTATAGACTATGTAGATATCCAAGAAGCTTCACAGATGTACCGTAACATCATAAAACTTATACCTGAGCTTGTAGGCCTAGAAGATGAACTTCAAGAGATAGCACAAGGCTCAAGAGAGGGTATAGAGATACCTCTTGTACATAGAAAAAAAGCTTTTGTTACTATTAGTATTCAGGCTGGAAGAAAAAGTCGCTATGATGAGATTGAAAGTATCATTGTTCTTTTTGAAAATGTAAGCCAATTTGTACAGATGCAACAAAAATCGATTCAAGATAGAAATGATAAAGAGTTACTGCTACTAGAGCTTGATAAGAAAAACAGTTCACTTGAAAAATACAATAAACATATGATGCATCTAGTTGAAGCTGAGATAGAAAAAAACTCTAGACTCACTAATGAGATCATTGTCACACAAAGAGAAGTCATTGCTACAATGGGAGCTATTGGTGAGACACGTTCCAAAGAGACTGGAGATCATGTTCTTCGTGTTGGTGAATATGCTAAGACATTAGCATTGATGGCAGGATTAAGTGAACAAGAGGCAGAGGAACTTAAGATGGCTTCCCCTATGCATGATATAGGAAAAGTGGGCATAGAAGATGCTATTTTAAACAAACCAGGAAAACTTACTGCTACAGAATTTGAAGTTATGAAAGAGCATGCCCTCTTAGGCTATGAGATGTTAAGTGGCTCTAAACAAAAACTTTTACAAACAGCAGCAACAATAGCTTATGAACATCATGAAAAATGGGATGGAACAGGTTACCCCCGAGGTCTAAAAGGTGAAGATATCCATATATATGGGCGAATTACTGCCATTGTAGATGTCTTTGATGCCTTAGGACACGATAGAGTTTATAAAAAGGCATGGCCACTAGAGAGTATTCTTGATTTTATCAAAAAGGAAAGTGGAACTCACTTTGACCCATCTTTGGTAAAGTTGTTTTTGGATAATATACATGTCTTTATAAGTATTCAAGAACATTATAAGAGTGACAAAAAATATCATAAAGTATAACATAGAGGAATCAGTATGGATGGCACAAAAAGAGCTAATATTAAACATGGAATGAGTGTAGCAATCGTACTCAAACAAGATCAAGATACAGGCTACCTTACAGACGGGATAGTAAGAGATATCTTAACTAAATCACCTAGCCACCCTCATGGTATTAAAGTCCGTCTTATGAGTGGTGAAGTGGGACGTGTAAAAGAGATCTACTAAGTATTTAAAACCACTCAGTGATCTCCTCTAAACTTTGACGAGTTTTCTCTTTTTGTGGCTCCACTCTGTAGCCAAACGCGAGCATATAAGAGATACCAAACTCCTCCATATCTACTCCAAACTCTTTTTCTAAAATTGCTTCTGTTTCTTTGACTTTAAACCCTTCAATAGGACAACTATCTATGCCAAGCATCGCTGCACTGCTCATCATATTGCCAAGTGCTATATAGGTCTGTTTTGATGCCCAGTCAAATGTAGCTCTTTGTGTCTCTAAAAGATTAAAATCCTCCTCTTGAAACTGTTTATAGAAAGCTCGTCTTGCCTCTGCCATCTCCTTTGGAATATGGTGGATATCATACATCATATGGGTGATATACTCACTACTATAGTGCATACTCTTTTGTCTTCTTGCCAAAACTATAAGAAAGTGACTTGCAGTTGGTAGAGTATTTTGTGCACCCCATGTAGTCTCTAAAAGTTTTTGTCTCATAACAGGCTCTTGTACTATCAAAAATTTCCATGGCTCAAAACCAAAAGAGCTAGGAGTTAATCTTGCTGTTTCCAAGATAGTAGTAAAATCCTCTTGTGTAATTTTTTTCTCTTTATCAAATACTTTACAGGCATGTCTAAATTGATATGCCTCTATAATCTCTTTTGCTTTTATCATAACTCTTCTCCCCTATTTGTTGAAAAACTTCTATGTGCAAGTGATGTAGGATACTCTCTACACTCTGCAAAATCTTCTGCTAATTTTTGTATGCTCTCTTCTTGAAGCTGATGAACACTCGTAAAGACCCTTTGTTTATAACTTGTTTTATCTAAATAATCAAGTTTTATCAGTTTTTTTGTAATAGCATCGGCCATATTAAGTACTGAAGAAGCTTTTACTATCTCACATCGAGCATAGTGTTCACCCTCAAAAGAGATATCTGCTGCTCTAAGTGAAGCATCTTCTCCTGGAATCTGCTGTGCACCAAAAAGTGGCTTACTCATAGCCTGAGCATTTGCAAATATAGGGATATACTGAGCCATATGCTCTATGGCTGCAGAGGTTCGTTTATTTACATCTATGCTACTCCACCCTTTTTCTATCTTTTGTAAAAACTTTTCAGAGAGTTTTGGTTGAGAACTTCTGTGAGTACTGCGAACCAAGCCCTCATCAAATAGAGTGATATCGTTTGTCATACCATGGAGTTGAAAATAACCATTTGGGTAAGGGGTAAACTGTGCCATCCCTTGAGGTGTACCTCTCTGACCATGAAAAATAATCTCTGGCCAACTATTTTCAAAGCTCTTACACTTTGTAACATAAGCAGCCTTAAACTCAACAAGCCTTTCTCTCTCAAATCCAAGCATATCATCAATCTCACCACTACGAAAACCTGCAGCATTTACAAGGTAGTCAAACAGCCCCTCTTTTGCTACACCATCATTTTCATAACAAACTAAAAAACTCTCATCTTTTTTTTCTATCTTTTGAACAAAACTATTTGTCAGAACTTTAGTATTTTTTATATCTTGAAGTGAAAGAGTCAATGTCGCAGCTAAACGGAATATATTGATTCCATACTCTTGTACCATAACTACTGGGTATTGGATCTTTTCTAAGTCTATATTTTTTGCAAATGGGATCATCCACTCCTCTAAAGTTTGAGGATTTTGTACAATCTCATACTTTTTTAAAGCCTCAATCTCATCCTTGTAAAAAAGTTTAAAATACTCCTCTGCCTCACCAAGAACTTTATTATTTAAATCCTCTTGTATCATCTCTTGGTATTTCTGTTTGAGTATACTCAAACGTACAAAAAGATCCTCTGGCCTACCACTATCTTTCAAGGGAACTGCAATTACAGTTGGTCTATAATCTATCGCTTGAGGATACATTCGAATCAACTCTATAGATTCTTTGAGTAGTGTAACACACTGCTCATCAGAGATCTCACGATAAAGGTTTCCACCTGCATGAAGATGGCATATTGGGGGACCATTGACAAGACTTTTTGACTTTTCAAAAAGGGTAACATCTAGACCTAACTCACCAAGATAGAGTGCTACAGAGGAGCCTGCAACTCCCCCACCAACAATAGCAATTTTTGCCTTTTTATCGCTATGCATCTACTATAGAACCTCTAAGATTTCGCTAATATCATGAAGAACAACATTTGGTTGATAGCTGGCGATATCTTCTCCATAGTTATACCCATAACTCACTCCTACAGAATCAATCTTGGCTGCATGAGCTGCTAAAATATCATTTTTTGAATCACCTACCATAAGTGCTTTTGTAGTATCTATCTTAAACTTTTCACATATATGCAAGAGTGGTAAAGGGCTAGGCTTTTTTTCTTTAAGGGAATCACCACCTATATAGTAATCAAAATAACTTTTGATTTGGAGTCCCTCTAAAATTGGTTCTATAAAACTATAGGGCTTATTTGTTACTATACTCAAGATATACTCTTTTTTTTGCAATGCCTCTAATGTATCTTTAACATAGGGATACAGAAGAGTTTTCACACATACATTTTTTTCATAAGAGTCTAAAAATATCTTAAGTGCTTTTGTGAATAATCCCTCATCTAAAGTTTCGTTTATCTCTGTTTTGCCAAGTAGTGCACGTTTTACGAGTATTTGTGCACCATTACCAACCCATCCATGGATAATCTCTTCACTAAAGGGGTTTTTTCCTAATTTTTCGAGCATAAAATTAAGTGCCAAGGCCAAGTCTGGACCACTATCTATGAGTGTTCCATCAAAGTCAAATATAATGAGCTTTTTTTCTCCTATATCCAAGTCAAAACCTTCTTCTAAAATAACTCAAATTATATCATATTCACTCTCTAAAGATGGTACTTATTTTGCTTTAGAGATGCTATACTATCACTACGAAATATTCTAAGGGTAACAATGGCTGAGGCACAAGAAGAGATAATTATTATTGATGAGAGTGAAGCAGCAGATATTGAGCATGATTCAGAGAATGGAAATGTTGATCTAGGGGAAGAGGAGAGTAAAAAGAAAAAGATCCTTATCTTTGGTGGGATAGCTATCGCTCTTGTTCTTATTATTGTTATCACAACTCTTTTACTTTTTCTAAACTCATCTAAAGATGAACAAACTATAGATATGGGATTTATAGAAGAGAAACTCAATAAAAAAGAGCAGCTAAAAGTTGAACCTAGTAAACTAGAAAATATGATAGTAAAAGCCAACTATCTATACTCCAATGGCTCCAAAGATGAGGCTCTTTATCTTTATGAAGAGATTGCTCAATACAGCGAAGCGATCTCTTTATATAATCTTGGTGTCGCTCAACTTAAAAATGATCAATACAAAGTAGCCCTAGAGACCTTTAAAAAAGCGATTGAAAATGATGAAAAACGCTGTGTAAGTGCTATCAATGCGGCAGTCTGCTCTTTACATCTTAAAGATCAAGAGAGCTTTCAATACTATATAGACCTTGCCTATGCCTATCTACCACGAGAGATAAACTCTCCACTCTACTCTTACTACTACACACTTATAGCTTACTACAACAAGAACTACCTTGGAGCTCTTACATCCCTTAAGCACTCTACATCCGATGCCTATCCACATATACAAAAAAATCTTATGGCAAAAATTAGTGCAATGTACGACAACAACTATGATGCGATTGAGGCTATGGAAAAAAACATGGAGAATCTTGATGATTTTAGTATAGCTCTTTTATATGCAAGAGTTGGAGACTTTACCCTTGCAAAAAATCATCTTGATGCTGCTATTTTAAAAAACATTCAACCTGTTCGTGCCCAACTTGCCCTTGGTCTTATAAACCTCAAAGCGGGACGAATCTCTGAAGGAAGTCGAGAGATTAAAAATGTAACAGATATGTTTCCCCAAGAGGTTTATAAATACTACCCAATCAAAGTTGGCTTACAAGAATCTCTTTTTGATGCAAAAAAAGCTCAAAAGATCTATCGTGACAATATAGACACAAAAAAAAGTCTTATCTATCAAAAGATTTTTTACTTCTCCCCCTATAAAATTTTCAATGCAAATCAAACTATTAGCTATATTCGAAAAGGAAATGCAAATATCTACATAGATAATGTAGCTTCAGCGAAAAATTACCTCCGCAAAAGTGTTTCCTCATCTAGTGTTAACTATGGAATTACAAAAGCAATAAAAAAGGCTCTCTCTTTTAAAATTAGAGAAGCGAATGAGGAGCTTGAGAGACTCGTTAAGATTCAGCCAAAACATTCTATATTGCACTACAATCTTGCATTAACTTATGCACAGATGGGAGACACTAAAAAAGCTCACGAGCACTTTTTACGCTCTTACTATCTTGATGCGAAAAATTATCTCTCTGGTGTATATGCTGTGATGACTGGGCAACTTCTGGACATAAATATCACAAAACTCAAATCTATTTTAAAAGATTCTTTAGCAAATGAGGATGATAGTGAGAGTAAAGAGCTTTATTCTACTCTACTCTACATAAGTGAAAATAACTACCTTTCAGCGATTGAATGGCTTGACAATAGCTACAAACAAAGAAATCTTTACCTTGCACTTGATGTTATCATCGCTTCAAAACTCAATAAAATGAAAAGAGCACAAGAGGCATCAACACAACTTAGCATTCTTTTACCACACGATATTTTGCCACATATTATGAATATTGATACCCATTTTTATGATCTTTCAAGTTCAAAATATGCTGCCAAAGTGATCACTTATATGCAAAAGCAAAAGTTTACTTTTGAAGATCTTTATTTTGGTCCCTATATCACTAGGTACCTCTATGTCAAAGAGAATCTTATCACAGGACAATTATACTTCTTACGACAACAACTCAAAAAGAAATTAGAGTCTACACCAGACAATACTCAAGAGATCATAAGCACCTTAGCTATGGCATCACTCTACGATAAACAGTATGAAGAGGCCTATACTCTTTACAATACCCTTATAGATGAAGTTAAAGTTAGAGATGCCTACACTCTTTTCTTAGGTGCAGTAGCTTCTACTGCTGCTGGACACCATGAAAATGCTATAGCTCTTTTAGAACTTTCAAAAATGAAAGATACAAGTTTCATCCAAAGTCGTTATGCTCTTGGTCTGCTTTATCTTGAAGCCAAAAACAATGAGGGTGCAACAATACAACTCTCACATATACAAGATGATGGATTTAGTTCTGAATATTTTAATTTTAAGATAGATTTAGATGCGTTGCTTTTTCAAAAGCAACACAAGAAGAAAGATTAAGAGAGATAGCCTAAAAGAGTTTGTGAACCTTGAAGTTGATTTCCAACACTTACATTTACGCGAAAGTTTTTTGGTAAAAATATCGTTGTTATACCATCAATTTGCACACCATATCGTGCACCTTGACGTAACTCTTGAGCTTCAATAATATCAATAAAAATTGGTGCAAAACTCTGTTTAAGTCTATGCTGAATCTTCACAAGATTTTTATTTGAATCTTCAAATACCAATGTAGCATTTTCATTAATATCTTGATGTAATTGAATCTCATCAGAGAGTCTTGCACCATGAAAATGTTGCA
Organism: Sulfurimonas sp.; assembly: GCA_027063645.1. GTDB lineage: Bacteria > Campylobacterota > Campylobacteria > Campylobacterales > Sulfurimonadaceae > Sulfurimonas. The sequence continues at coordinate 9,903 of JAMORK010000035.1, read as the reverse complement.
CACTTTGAAGTTTTGATGCCATTGGTACTCTCAATACACCAAGATCTAAATATGTTGCATCTATCTTTACTTTATATGCAAATTTTTCATCTTCGATACTTTCTATAGAGGTTACTACACCATCAACCGGTGCAACAACACTTCCCTTCTCAAATGGTGGAAGTTCACGCTCCGGATTTCTAAAAGAAAATGCTAAAGCTAATGTTACTAAAAAAGCAATAAATGTCAGTAAGTCCAAATCAAGAAGAAAACAAACTACAAAGATAGCAGCACTAATGCTTACATATTTTATACCTGATTGGGCGATAGGAAAAAGATTATTTTTCATCTTTTTCTACCATCGTAGCATCTTCTTTAAGCTCAGCTGCAATCTCATCTTCAACAACTTCAACTCTAGAATCTATACCATTCTCTTTTTCAAAAGCGATAATGATGTCACGAACCTCATCACCTGTAATATTTTCTTTTTTATACAGAAGTGCAACCATAGCTTCGATTGCATCTCTATACTCTTCTAAACGCGACACAACACCTTCGTAATGTTCTTGCAATGATGACTTAATGAATTCATCCATATTTTCAGCCATCTTATCGCTGTATTCACGAGTTGCTTGTTGTCCTGCACCTAAGAATGATTGACGAGATTTTTCTAGTACCATTAAACCTGCGATATCACTCATACCATATGTTTGTACCATAGATTTTATAATATCAGTCGCACGTTCAAGGTCATTTCCAGCACCTGTTGAGATTTCACCAATAAATACTTGTTCAGCTGCACGACCACCAAGAAGAACATCTACCTCAGCCCAAAGTTCATGCTTTTGCATCATAAATTTATCTTCTTCTGGTTTATTAAGTGTGTAACCAAGAGCAGCTAGTCCACGAGGAACAATACTTACCTTAGAAACTTTCTTCGCACCAACAGTAGTTTCTGCAAGAAGAGCATGTCCACTCTCATGGTAAGCCACAATTTTTTTCTCTTTAGGATTAATACGACGAGATTTTTTAGCAAGTCCAGCGATAGCACGCTCAACTGATTCAAAAAGATCTTTTTGTTTTACAGTTTTTTGGCTTTTACGACCAGCTAAAAGTGCTGCTTCATTGACAACATTTGCCAAATCTGCCCCTGCAAGACCTGCAGTAAGACGAGCAACCTCTTCAACATCTACATCTTTATCCATTTTTACATTTTTCATATGCACTTTAAGGATTTTGATACGCCCTTGATAATCTGGCTTATCAACAAGTACTTGTCTGTCAAAACGCCCTGGTCTCATCAGTGCAGCATCTAAAATCTCTGGTCTATTTGTCGCAGCTAAAATAATAACAGGAGTATCTGTTCCAAAACCATCCATCTCAGCTAAAAGTTGATTAAGTGTTTGCTCACGCTCATCATTTCCACCCATCTGTGCACCAGCAGCACGACTCTTACCAATAGCATCAATCTCATCGATAAAGATGATACTCGGTGCATCTTTTTTTGCTTGTTCAAACAGATCACGAACACGTGCAGCACCAACACCAACAAACATCTCAATAAAACTAGAACCACTTACTGAGAAAAATGGAACTTCAGCTTCACCCGCAACTGCTTTTGCAAGAAGTGTTTTACCTGTACCAGGACTTCCTACTAAAAGAACACCCTTAGGGATTTTTGCACCAATCTCAACATAACGTCCAGGGTACTTTAAGAAGTCAACAATCTCTTGCACTTCCTCTTTAGCCTCTTCAACACCAGCTACATCATCAAACTTTGTGTCAGGTTTTTCAGAAGAAACCATCTTTTTAGATTGTCCCATACCAAGGAGTCCTCCACCCATACTTTTTTGCATACGTGAAGCAAAAAACATCCAGATACCTATTATAAGTAAAAATGGAAATAACCATCCAAACATCTCTGTAAACCAGTTAGTCTCAGAAAAACCTGCATACTCAATCCCTTGTTTATCAAGAGCTTTGACGAGGTCATTGTCACCTTTAACTATTCTAGTTGTATAGATCTGTGTACCATCAGTTGAAATTGCTTTGATATAAGTTTGTCCAATTTCAACTTTCTTTACACTTTTAGAGTTAACTAAAGATTTTAATTCTGAGTAACTCACCTGTTTTGTTCTTGTATTTGTCCCAGCCATTGAGCCTGCTGCTCCTGCACCATCTCCAACTAATACTTTAAAAAGCATAATCACGACAACGGAAAAAATAGCAAATGTAATCAAAGGATTTTGATTAAAAAAGTTATTGTTATTGTTTTGGTTATTGTTTTCTTGTTTTGACATCTTGTTTTATTTCTCTTTTCTTTGAAGTACTAGAGTTATCCACTCATCTTGTGGTATTCTTTGTAATATCTCTAAATCTTTATAATAGTTTAGAACTTTATCTTCATACTTGTTGAGTATCCCCGATAAAATTAAAATACCATTTTCTTTTAAAGCCCCTTTGAGCTCTTTAGCTATAAATGTAAGAACATCTGCTACGATATTTGCAATCACAACATCATATTTTTCATCTGTCTGTGAAGCAGAGCCTTCCCAAATATTTGTAAAGCTTACACCATTAAGCTCTGCATTGACTTTCGTATTTTCAACAGAGATAGGATCCGTATCACAAGCATCTACACTTGCACCCAATTTAATCGCACCAATACCGAGTATACCACTACCACAACCTACATCTAAAACTCTATCGTTCTCTTTCACATACTTTGAAACGCCACGAAGACATGAAGCTGTTGTTGGATGGTGCCCTGTACCAAAAGCAAGTGCAGGATCAATGACAATATTTATAAGTTCTGGATCTGCTTCATCCCATGTTGGGTGAATATAAAACTTATCTATTTGAATAGGTTCTATACTTTTTTGGTAGTTACTTACCCAGTCACTATTTTCTTGTTTTGTTTGAGTACACTCTAACTCTATCGTAGTACCAAGTGCTTTTTGTAGTGCTTCGGTAAACTGTTCTAATCCCCATACTATAGTATCAAGTTCCTCTTCACTTCTGATGATAAAACCATCATCAGTCTCTTCAAAACCAACAGGGAGTGTATCTGATAAAAAGTCGGAAAAAAGGGAATGGTGCGAGGAGATTTTTACTACTAACTCGAAGTAGTGCTCTTGCATTACTCCGCGACACCCATAACAGCACCAAGTTTCTCTTTGAGTACTTGAGGAGTGAAAGGTTTCACAATATAGTTGTTTACACCAGCTTTAAGAGCAGTAATAACTTCAGCTTTACCACCTTCAGTTGTTACCATAATAATGGGAGTATCTTTAAAACGATCATCAGCACGAACTTTTTTTACAAGTTCAAGACCATTCATCTCTGGCATATTCCAGTCTGTGATAAGCATATCTACATCTGGATTGGCATCCATTTGAGCCCAACCTTCAACGCCATCAGCACCCTCTAAAATATCTTTATATCCTAAACGAGCTAGAGTGTTTTTAATAATACGACGCATCGTAGAGCTGTCATCAACAACAAGTAATTTCAATTGAAATCCTTTTTATAATAATTTGCAAATTTAATAAACTAATAATACCAAATTTTTGTTTGTTTTACTATTAATCGAGTAATTTAAACATCTTTGGAAGGTCTAATGTACCCTCATAATAAGCCTTACCAATAATAACACCATCAACCTCTTTTGTAGCGATAAGAGCTTCAATATCACTTGCATCTTTTACTCCACCACTCGCGATTGTAGCAACACCACTAGCACGAGCGATATCAAGAGTAAACTCAACATTTACCCCTGAGAGTGTGCCATCTTTACCAACATCAGTACAGATAATAGCCTCAACACCAGCATCAGCAAACTCTTTAGCTAAGTCTGTAGCTTTCATCTCACTCACTTCACCCCAACCCTCAACTGCAACATAACCATCAATAGCATCAATACCAACAGCAATGGGATACTTCGCAGCCATATCTCTAACAAACTGAGGATCTTTCACAGCGATAGAGCCTAAAATGATTCTATCGATTCCAAGATCAAGCATCTTCACAATAGTAGCTTCATCACGAATCCCACCCCCAAGTTCAAGTTTCACATTACAGTTCTCTCTAATCTTGATAATAGAGTCCAAGTTTTTTGGCTCCCCTGCAAAGGCACCATTTAAGTCAACTAAATGGACCCATTCAGCCCCCATCTCTTCAAACTTTTTTACAAGTTCATAAGGCTCATTTGAGTATATCTTCGCACTATCCATAAGCCCTTTTGTGAGGCGTACTGCTTGTCCATCTTTTAAATCAATCGCTGGGTATAAAGTCATATATATTTTCCTATATTTTTATAAAGTTTTCTAAAATTTTAAGTCCATTGTCATGGCTTTTTTCTGGGTGAGGTTGAATCCCCATTATATTGTTGTGTGCAACTGCCGAGGTAAATTTATAGCCATACTCAGTTTCACCAATAATATCTTCTTTATCATCACAAGTAACATGAAAAGTATGTACAAAGTAAAGGTAATGATTTTCATCTAAACCTGCAAAAAGTGGATGCTCTTTTGTGAACATTCTATTCCATCCCATATGAGGCACCTTTAAAGGCTCTGAGAATTTTGACTCATCAAAAGCTTTTACATGCCCTTTTATTAGTCCGAGTCCCTTATGCTCACCAAACTCTTCTGAACTTTCAAACAAAAGTTGCATCCCAAGACAGATACCAAGCATTGGTTTTCCACTTGCTCCAAAATCTCGTATCGCTTCTATCATATCTCGTTCTCTTAGATGCTCCATTGCATCACCAAATGCACCAACACCTGGAAGTATAAGCTTGTCATACTTTTGAAATTTTGCTGGATCACTCTCCACCACTGTCTCTTTTCCTAGTTTAGCAAAGGCATTTTTCACCGATGCTAAATTTCCCATATTATAGTCAACTATTGCTATCATTATTCATCTATCTTTAATTTTGTAAATTTTATATATACTGCCAAACTTATCAGCAATAGTGAAACGCCACCCATAATAAATATTGCATAAAGAAGTTTATCTGGGTCAGTTATGGCAAACTTAAACACCAACATTAAAGCTTCAATAGAGAGTGCAATAATAATACTTCCTAAAAATCGCACCATTGTTTTATGAGGTCCAGAGATATTATGCTCTTTATGTCGGCCGAGTATCTCCTCTTCTATCAATGTTTTTGCAAGATCAAAGATGGCCAGAGAAAGTGTAAGTAAAATTGTCGCTTCAAAAACATCTTTAATTTTAAAATGTTCTGGTGATATTTCATTAAGAAAAAAGCTCCCTACCCCTTTGAAAAAAAGTAAAATCGCAATCGCTACAAGTGCAAAAGAAAAAGCTGCATAAGAGTACTTGAAAAATTTGCTAAATACACTATCTAATGTATTTAGTTTTGAAATTTTCAGAACCTCTTCTATAGGCATATCTAAACATGCCACATATTTTAAGTCACCATTTTCACAAAAGATTGGTGCAGAAGCAGTAACAGTCAATTCACCAGTTATCAGAGATGGATATGGATCAGTAATGGTACAGCGTTCTTCCCTTACTGCACGGTAATAGTAAGCACGGTCTGCACGAATTTTACCTGCATCATCATCTATCTGTCCATGTGCTGTAAAGGTTGGTGTTATCTGAACACCTTTGTTATCTAGAAGATACACACCTTCACAGTTTTCTAAATCTGCTTTGATTTTTAACAAACGCGGTACAATCATCTCTTCACTTAGAGATGGAAGTCTATTTGGTATGTTTTTTGAAAAAAGGTAGCAAAAATAAGCTCTCGCCTTTGTTCTACCCTCTGCAAACTGTTGTATATCTAGTGCAACCATAATACTTTGCCTCTTTTTAATTTATGTAATTATATCTTAGCGATAATTACAATCTCTTTACACATCTTGTGTTATCTCTTTATGCTCACTTTTTTGCATAATACTTGGAACAAAAACTTTTTTGATGATCGATTTAAACCCTTTTTCATTCTCTTCATATTCATGCTCTGCTTCTTGAAGTGCTGCTTCCCATGCTGAAGAAAACCCAGGAGCCTTATGCATCATTTTACGAATAGCCCCATCATAAATATTTAAAAGTCTCATCTCAGCACGACCCGGTTTTTGCCCCAATGTTTTGACTGAAATTCTTAAGTTTTCATTCTCTTTTTTAAGTGTTTTCAACTCATCATCTAAAGTTTTATTCCCCTCTTCTGAGATCTTCATATGACGATTAAGATGCTCTTGGTAATCTTTGAGCTCTTTTTTATGTTTTCTGATTGTAAAGTATGACTTTATAGTAGCTAGAACCCACCCTAGTGCTACTCCAGCGATTATTATTAAAATTGTTATTGCATTTATTTCCATCTTCTATCCTTCTTGTTTACTTTATTGATTATATCACAAGAAATATAATGTATAATTACACAATGAATACACAGATACAACATATTGCTATTGTTAGACTCTCAGCCCTTGGCGATATCGTAAATAGTGCTGTGGTACTTCAGTTTATACACAAGGTTTACCCTAATGTAAAAATAGACTGGATTACAGAAGAGATGTTTAGCTCTGTACTTGAGAATCACCCTCTTATTAACAAACTTTACACTATTAACCTCAAAAGAATTAAAAAAGAAAAAAGTTTTGCACTTCTTAAAGAGACACTTAAAACACTTAAAAGTACCCCTGAATATGATTTAATCATAGATATGCAAGGGCTTATAAAATCAGCCATCGTAAGTACTTTTTTAGGCAAGAAACGCCACGGTTTCGATAAAAATTCCACAAGAGAATCTCTTGCTGCTCTCTTTTATAACTCCACTTCAAAGATTGCTTATGAAGAAAATGTTGTCAAACGCAACTGCTTTGTAGTAAGCGATGCACTTAATTTTGAGATAAATCAAGAGATGCTTCTTCAAAAAGAAGCTATTTTTCCCCATTTAAAAACTTTTGATTTAGAGAAAAAGAAAAAGCATATCGCCTTTGTTATTGGTGCATCTTGGGAATCTAAAATATTTCCTAAAGAGCTTGTTGCTCAAACTTGCAAAGAGCTTGATGGAGAGTGTCATATTATCTGGGGAAGCCAAAAAGAGAAAGAATCTGCGATGTGGATCTGTGAGCACACCCCAAACGCGACACTCGCTCCAAAACTCTCACTCCATGAGCTTATCTCTTTTATATCAGAGATGGACTTACTTATAGGAAACGATACCGGTCCAACCCATATGGCATGGGCACAAAACATCCCCTCCATTACACTTTTTGGACCAACCACCACCCGTATGATTTATGAAACTCCACAAAATATAGGGATTAAATCACCCTCAGTGGTAGATATATTAAAAATCAATAAAAACGACTTCTCAATTAAAGAGATAGACTACCATGAAGTGGTGCAAAAAGCAAAAGGATTACTAGAACATGGGCTTTAAACTATTACTCATCTTAGAAAAAATCTTAATGGCTCTTCCAAAAGGTGCTAGAAAATCTTTTTTTACCTTTCTTGCATTTTTAGCCTACCATATCTCTTCAAAGTATCGAAATGTAGCCAAACAGAACCTCAAATATGCCTTTGATGACACCTTGAGTGATGAAGAGATAGATGCTATCACTCGATACAGCTTTAAAAATCTCCTCTATAATTTTTTACATGTGATGGAACTCCGTCATATGACGAAAGAAGATTTAGCAAAGATTGTTACCATCCAAAATAAAGAAGCAGTAGATAAAGTTCATGCAGAGGGTCGTGCAGTGATTTATGTAACAACTCACTACTCCTCATGGGAGCTAGGTGGTGCTTCACTTGGTGCTTTTGTTGAGCCCCTTGCAGCGGTATACAAAAAGATGAAAAATTCAGAATATGAAGAGTGGCTTTTGGAATCGCGTGCACATTTTGGAAACATAAACCTTGAAAAATCAAATGTTGTCAAACCTCTTATACGACTTATAAAAAAGAAGATGGCAAGTGGATTACTTATAGATACTAACATTAACCCAAAAGAGGGACTTATGGTAGAGTTTTTAGGCAAGCCAATTCGTCAAACCTCAACTCCAGCATACCTTGCAAGAAAGTTTGATGCAGCCATTATCCCTGTTACTATGAGAACAGACGATGAAGAAAACTATACTTTAATGATTTTTGATGAGATAAAAGTACCAAAAACAGATAATGTAGAAGAAGATATACAGGTAGCCACACAACTTCAAGCAGATTGGCTGAGTGAGCTCATCACTAAAGAACCAAAGTTTTGGTTTTGGCTCCATAAACGCTGGAAAAATGATAAACGAGAAATCTATCAAAAAGACTAAAGAGTTTCACACTCTTTAGTACGTGCTTCAAAAAGCTTTAAAATAGTCAAGAAAAATGCTGTTATGGCAGGACCTAAAATCATCCCCCAAAATCCAAAAGTTGCAAGCCCTGCAATAATTGCAAAGAAAATTACAAGCTCATTCATCTTCGTATCATCATCTTTAAGAAGTCTTTGATTAATCCCTTTAATGATAATAGGTTTAATGAAAGTATCTGCAATAATTGATATAACAATAATAGAATAAAGTGCTATAAAAATCGCTTGTGAAGAGTCTCCAACGGCAAACTCATACACCATAAATGGTAGCCACATTAAAACGCCACCAACAACAGGAATAAGAGAAGCAAAACCGTACATAATCCCAAAGAGTAGCCCATTATAGCCCATAAATGAAACAGCCACACCGAAAAGGACACCCTCAAACATCGCCGTTGTAATGATGGAGTAAAACACAACACTCATAACACTAGAGAGTTCACGTGCGAGAAGCGTTGACTCATCTACAGACATCTGTACTACACGTTTTAAAAACGACACTATCGCTTCCCCATTATACTGAGCAAAAAAGTAAAAGATAATAATAAGAAAAGCATTCTTTAAAAATCCTGCACTAAATGAACCCACTTTTCCTGCAATAGCTAAAGAGTTAGCAGTCAGTGCATTAATATCTAAACCACTTACTATATCTTTAAGATAAGGTTTTAAAAAGAGTAAGTATTCTGGAGGTGCACTCAAAAAGTTTTCTACATAGAGTTGAACTTTCTCAACAGTTTCAGGTTCTAAGGTATTGAGTTTAAGTGTTAAGGTTGCTAAAAAATATCCTAGAGGTGCAAAAAAGAGTGCAGCAAGAAGTAAGCTAGAGATAAGGGCTGCTACAAATTTATGTTTAAATAAGATCTCAAAATAGTTTTGAATATTTGCCGTAGAGATTGCCAAAAGTGCGGCTATCATCATCGCCAATAAAAATGGAGCATATAAAAGATACATCCAGTAAAGTGAAGTAGCAAAAAGTGCGGCTATAAAAAACTGTGGTTTCATCTAAAAAAGTGTCCCATCTTCATTTAGGTATGAAAGGCTTAAAACATCATATGTTTTTCGTGTCGCCTTACGCCCTTTTGCTGTACGCTCTAAGTAGCCATTAGCAATTAAATAAGGCTCTAAAACATCCTCAACCGTCCCCTCATCTTCACTAAGTGCTGCGGCTATGGTACTAAGCCCCATAGGTCTCCCTTTTGCTGAAGCTAAAAGCTGTAAAAGACGAATATCCATCTCATCAAAACCATGTGAATTTATGCCAAGTTCATCAAGGGCATATTGAGTACGTTTATGGTTGATATGTTCTTCATCTGCAACATCAGCAAAGTCACGAACGCGACGAAGTAAACGCAAGGCTATACGTGGCGTTCCTCGGCTGCGTTTACTTATCTCAAAAGAGGCCTCTTTGACTATCTCTTTATCTAATTTACTCGATGCCTGAGCAATAATACGAGCTAGTTCATCGTGAGAGTAAAAGTTCATACGAAAACTCATACCAAATCTATCACGTAGTGGATTTGAAAGCATCCCTGCTCGTGTTGTTGCCCCTATGAGGGTAAAACGCGGCAGGTCAATCTTCACTGTTTGTGCAGCTG
>JAMORK010000034.1 GCA_027063645.1 Sulfurimonas sp. | reverse complement strand
GAGACACCTAAACTTATCTCTATATCATGGGCTATAACACCAGCTCCTGGAACTTTAACCACTAACTCTTCAAAATCTTTCACCTTATCTTTAAGAAGCTCTTTAATATCTGCTGCTATATCTTTGGCATCGCATTTACGAGTTTGTACATTTGGATCATACTCAATCGAAAGATATGGACTTATGTATGTATCAAATAGGTTTACAGGAGCTCTCTCATGTAGATCTATAAAGATATGAAACATATTTTCCCCAAGTTCTGCTCTATTTTTTGCATCCATCTTAAAGCCAACAACTGATGTTACAGAGGAAACATTCTCTTTATCAACATTTGCTAAGATCATTTTCTCTATTTTGGTAACCATTTTTTCTGTATCAACAAGTTCGTTGTTAATATCTACTTTTCCATAAACATATATTTGAGTATTGTCAAAATCTGGAAAAAGTTGAAACTTAGAGTTTTTTACCATAACTACAGTGAATGATAAGATGGTTACAACAATCAAAAAGAGTGAAAGATATTTTCTTCTAAAAACAAAATGCAAAACTTTTGAATAAAATTTATAAAACTTTGCCCAAAAATCTTTTGTAAAACTCCCCTCTTTTGAAACTTTTAAGAAGTCGTGAGCATGTAATGGCAAAAAGTAAAAAGCTTCAAACAATGAAGAAAGCAGTAAAACAGTAATCATAATAGGGATAATCTTGATAAACATCCCCATCTCACCTGTCATAAGAAGCATCGGTAAAAAAGCAAACACAGTTGTAAGTGTTGCAGTCAGTACAGCAGGGAACATCTCTGCAGCTCCTTGTATAACAGCTTCACGGCGTTCCATCCCCTCCTCTAAGTGTCTGTAGATATTTTCAGCAACAACAATTGCCTCATCTACAAGCATACCAAGGGCTATAAGAGCACCTAAAAGAGAGAGCATATTTAAGCTGTCTCCTAAGAGCTCAGTTGCTATAAGCCCTATCATAAAACTCACTGGAATCCCAAGACCAACAACAAAAGCGATACCACGGTTTATAAAAATAAGCATCGCTAAAAATACAAGCATCAGACCAAAAACTATGTTTGAAAATACAGTATTAAGACGGTTTTTAATCCACACTGATGTATCGGTATAGATACTGTACTTTATCCCCTCATGTTTTGCTTCAAGTTTTTTGAGCAGTTTGCGTATATCTTTCACCAGAGCGATGGCGTTTCCCTCTTTAGACTTTGTTACATTTACAGAGATATTTCTTACCCCATTGTAGTGGGAAAGCTCCACCTCATCACTCAGTTTGAAGTTCACATCTGCAATATCACCAATACGAAGCTTCACTCCACCAACACCTATGATGGTGTTTTCTATATCTTTTTTATTTTTCTCACCATTGTATGTTGATATATAAAGATGATGTGCCTTCTCTTTGATTGTTCCTACTGGGAATATAGAACTAATGCTTCTTATGGCAGAGATAACTAAGGCTGGTTGGAGTCCATAGGCCTTAATTTTTTCATTATTAAGCTTTATATCGAGTTCCTCTTCAGCATCACCACGAATGGTAATATCGCTCAAGGCTTTAAACTTTGTAAGGTCGCGTTTTAACTCATCGGCATACTTTAAAAGTTGTTCTTTATTTACATCCCCTGAGATTGCAATAAGTACAAGGGGAAAAGCATGTGTTTTTATCTTTGCAACAGGCTCATTCATATCTGCTGGAAGATCTTTTTTCACACTTGCTACAACATCTTTAACATCATTGAGTACACTGATATTATCAGAACCATTTTTGATATCGGCACTGATGATGAAAGAACCATTTTTAATACTTGTTTTTACTTCCTCTAGCTCATCAATATTTTGCAGGTCATCTTCTATACTCTCAACAACCATCTTGTCTAAGACATCAGCAGATGTGCCAGCATAACCACCTTTGATGGTTATTTTGTCCATATTCATCGGAGGAAAGATCTCTTTAGGGATGTTTATATATGCAAAAATAGAAAGCATTAAAATAAATGCTAAAAGTATATGGTTTAGAAGGGGTTTATTTATTGAAAATTCTATAAATTTACGGATCATTATTTATCTTTAAAAAAGGGTATCTAAAATTTGGTTTTTAAATTTTATGGACTCAACAGAGGCAGAAATAATTTTATTTTCCTCTTTGAGTGTTTCATATTCTACATTAAGCTTAGCGATATCGCGACTTTTAAAATAGATCTGTTGTGTAATATATATCTTTGGAAAAGTCACCATAAGAACAAAGACCATAGTTAGGAGTACAAAAAGAAAGTACTGCCAGTCTAACACTTTTTTAGGAGCAAGTACGCTATCTATCTCCTCTAAAAGTTCTGTCTTTTCATTCATCTACAACTCCGTCTCAAATACACGCATCTTTGCACTACGACTTCGTACATTCTCTTGAAGCTCATCATCTTTTGCCATAATTGGTTTTCGTGTCAAAATTTTTCCATATTGATGATCGTTTCCACACTCACAACGAAAAGCTTCACTCGGACATATACATGACTTCGACCATTTTGAAAATGTTTGTTTTACTATACGATCTTCAAGAGAGTGAAACGATATGATCGCAATCTTTGCATTTGGTAGTTTGGCTTCTTTGAGTGAGTCTAAGAGTGATTTTAATTCCCCTAGTTCATCATTGACCTCTATGCGAATTGCTTGCATTAAAAGTGTTGCAGGATGGATCTTTTTACCCCTTGGCATATGAGGTTTTAATGTATCACTTAACTCTTTTGCAGAGGTAAATGGTCTATGTTTTACAATCTCTGAAGCAATTTTTTTATAGTTTCTCAACTCACCATACTCTAAAATGATTGTTTCTAACTCATCTTGAGTATAAGAGTTGACTACATCTTCAGCACTAAGTGGTGCATCTTTATCCATACGCATATCGAGATTATCGCTCTCATAAGAGAAGCCTCTCTCTTTTTGATCAAGCTGTAAAGAGGAAACACCAATATCTGCTAAAACCCCCTTAATCTCACTTGGATCTACTTCTGAGAGTACCTCCTTGATAACATTAGAAAAACGTCCCTTACGGATGCTCACTCTATCTCCATACTTTGCCAATCTTTGTGTAGAAAACTCTATGGCTGTTTGATCTTGGTCTATCGCTATAAGTTTCAGGTTTGGATTTGATTCGAGTATCATAGAAGAGTGTCCACCATACCCCATCGTACAATCGATAACTATCCCACTCTCTAGCTCTTCAAAAATCTCTATAACTTCACGATAAAGTACTGGAATATGTGGTATATCTTGCACCTCTAACCTTTTTATGTAATATTTATGAATTATACAGCATTTTTGTAAAATTTAATTTTTTATGCTGTATCATAAAGAAAAGATTGAGGAATTTATTATGTTTTATGAGTATCAAACAGAGATTATGGGTGTAGTAGCTATTTTAGTTGTTTTAGTCATCTATCTTATTGTGAAAATTAAAAAAGAAAAAAAAGATGCTCAGATTAAAGAGGAACTTCCAACTATTGAACTCCCTGAAGATAAAAACTCCACTATAAATGATTCTTACGATACAGAACAAAAAGTTACAGATGAGTATGACAATCAAGAGATAGAGCCAGATGGCACTGAAGAGGGTAGTTTTGGAGAGATACTTCAAGAGGAAAAAACACCTCAAAAAGAAGATACAAACACCACCTCTTTTCAAAAACGCGATGTTCCTCCTCACGATAAGATTACAAAAGAGAACTTTAAAGAGTTTGCCGGTGCTAGAATTTTAGTTGCAGAAGACAATCTCATTAACCAAAAAGTGATTAATGGTCTTTTAGCAGATTCTGGAATTGAGGTAGTGATCGCTGATGATGGTCAAGTTGCCTTAGAGATTTTAGAAGAAGATTCCAATTTTACACTTATACTAATGGATGCTCATATGCCTAGAATAGATGGCTTTGAAGCAACTCGAACGATTCGTGCCAATCCTAAGTATGATCATATTGTTGTTATTGCACTAAGTGGTGATACAGCCGCTGACGATATACAAAAAATGCATGATGCAGGGATGAGTGAGCACCTTGAAAAACCTCTTAGAATGGTTGACCTATACGATATGATCTATGCTTATACTGGATCACAAAACACTCCAAGAGTATCTCAAGAGCAAACAATTATGACACAAGAGTTAGATGGGGAAAAAGGTTTAGAGATCTGTGGTGGAGATAAAGAGTTTTACCAAGAGATTTTAAATGAGTTTGTTGCAACTTACGAAGATTCTCCTCAAAAGCTTCTAAATTTCTTAGAAAAAGAGCAGATGCAAGAAGCAGATAAACTTCTTTTAGATCTTATGGGTGTCACTGCAAACATCGGGGCTCAGCCACTCAATGAGATTGCAGGGACTATTAAACTATCACTTAAGGATACCCAAGAGAAAAGTTATCTTACCCTACTTGAACAATACAAAACACATCTTCAAGCATTGATAAGAGATATAAAAAACTATAACTAAGTTTTTTTAATTAAGCACCTAGTGCTTTTTTCACATTGTCGTCTGCCATAGAGATGTTCCATACAGGTTCCCAGACAACTTCAACCTCTACCTCTTTAATGTCAGCCATCTTTTCAACAGCTTCCTTTACCCACTGAACAATCATCTGATGTAATGGACAAGCTTTTGTTGAGAGTGTCATAGTTACTTTTACATTTCCCTCATCATCACACTCTGCATCGTAGATAAGACCCATCTCTACAAGATTAAATCCAACCTCAGGGTCAATTACTGTTGATATTGCTAAAAAAAGTTCCTCTTTTGTATATAAAGCCATAAAAATTTCCTTATTTAAAATTTATCATAAAAAGCATACTGCGAAAAAATGCAAATGCTCCAACCACTAAAAATGATGCTCCGGCATCAATGAGAACATCACTTCTAAAAAGAATTGCTAGAGTCACTAACAAAACACCTACTGCAGAAAATATCATCTGAGCTTGAGAACTTTTGTAAGGTACCATATCTGCAAGCATTGGTACTTTTTCTTTTCCAACAAGAGGAGAGAAACGCTCAAACCATACTAAAAAAGGGATAATTTTATAGATATGTCCCGTAATTAAAAAACCAAAAAAACCAAAAAACATAATCCATGCCGATGCTAAAAGCATCTCCTCTTTTGCTGTTACAAAGTAAGCAATACCAAGTAAAAGAGCACTAATGAGAGAGCTATATGATATCATCAAAGAGATGGCATAGACATCATTCTCTTTACGTGGTCGCGTTTTATAAATGATGTAGATAATATAAAAGTAAAAACACATTGAGATGATAGAGAGGAGATACCCAAGATAGGCTAATACCTCTACACTAAATACAGATGATAAAACAACTAAAGAGACACCAACACTCATAAGGGTGATAGAGATCTCTAATGGTCTCATTGAAAAACTATGTGCTAAAGTAAACATAGGTACAAGCACTATGGAGAGTCCCATAATCGTTATACTTATATAGCCACCTATCACTAAGTAAACATGAGCACGTAGGAGTTCATGAATATTGAGATCAATAGTCCCAGCATAAGTCAGTGCCATCAACAAACCAACGATGATCCCAAAAAAAAGAAAAGTATTTGAGATCAGTACACTACTCATCACTAAATTAAGTTTTTTCACCTTAAAGATGGTCATAAAAATTTCCATCACAAAAATCATCATGGAGATTAAGACTACAACACCACCATAGGGAAGAAGATCTGCTGAGTAAACAAAGCCAAACACCATAAGTAAAGTACCTATAAGCAGTAATGGCCAAATAGCATAAAAAAGTTCTACACCAAAGTGCCCAACTTCTAAAACGACAGGAACAAGTTGGGCCATTGCACCAAAAATAGTCATCATTATAAAGCCAAGTAAAAAGAGATGTACAAAACTAATAATGCTTGGATTTAAAAATGAAAGTTCTGATACCTCAAAACTAAACACAAAAAATGATGAGAGTATATAAAATATACCCCCAAGTATAAAATAAGGTGCTATAAGTTTAAAAGGTGGTGCAAAATCTTGTGAGATTGAATTCATAAACTACTCTCAACCACCACAAGAAGTTTGTGTAAGATCTGATTCCGCTTTTGCATCATTATTATAAGAAAATACAACTTTAACAAGTCCACCATCAAGTTCTTCAATGACATACTTCACATCTGATTCAAGTTTTCCAAAAAGTCCACCTGGTGTTTTATGATTAATCATTACTAAAGTATCATTTGTCCCTTTAATCGCTTGCAAACCACTCATTGCATTTACCATTGGATGGGGAGGTCCCTCTGCTGATGTATCAAAGTAATATGTACTTTGTCCATCTTTTTCTAGTTTATAAAAATCTACTGTAGCACCAGCTACTTCTACTTTTGTTGCTTCATTTGGAATATGTGACATAATATCAATCCTTTTTATTTTTCATTATTTTAGGTAATGAAAATGAATATCAAATTGATTTATATCAAGAAAAAGGAGAAATTTTGTAATTTAGGGCTTATTCGAAAAGAACTTCCAAGCCCACTCTATTTTTTATACGAAAACCTTTCGTATCTTTTTCAACAAGACCCAAGGTCACAAGTTTTTTAAACATACGTGAAAGTGTTTCAGGAGTCATGTGAAGATGTTGTGCAAGCTCTTTATGTTTCATATTTAAAGCTTGCTCATTCTCACAGATATACTTTGCTAATCTTGCAGTTGAATCAAGAACAATATTAAGAGAGATAACACTCTCTAAATATTTTATCTTTTTAGACAAAGATTTAAAAAAGTTTAGTGTTACACTTGGATTGAGTAAGAACTCGTTTTTAAACTTATTAAAATCTATCTCTAGTACCTTCCCATCTGTTAAAAATGCTGCCGATGCAGGGTAAGCCATATCTTCAAGAACAGCCATCTCTGCTATAAGTGAGAAAGGTGCAAAAGTGTGTAAAACAATCTCGTTATTTTTAGGGTCTGTTTTATAAATTTTTAACATTCCATCTGTTAAAAGTGTTAAACACTTAGGCTGATCTTTTTCATAAAAAAGAATCTCACCCTCTGAAAAACTGCGTATATTTGAAAATGATTTTAAGATATTGAGTTCATCGTCATTCAAATTTTCAAAAAAACTAACTTTTTTTAGGCATTCTATTGTGTATTGTGACATTATCTTGTTTGCCCACTTCCATAAATTTTAAACTTATAAGTTGTAAGACCCTCAATCCCCATAGGTCCACGAGCATGAAGCTTGTTGGTACTTATTCCAACCTCTGCACCAAAACCAAAGGCACCACCATCAGTAAAGCGAGTACTCGCGTTTACATAAACAGCTGCTGCATCGATTGCATTTAAAAACTCTTCTGCCGAAGTAATATTTTGAGTAATAATAGACTCAGAATGCCCTGAACCAAAACGAACAATATGCTCAATCGCCCCATCAACACCATTAACCACTTTCATATTTAAGATATTTGCCAAATATTCTGTGTCATAATCTTCATCACTTGCATCTGCAACTTCAATAATTGCTTTTGTATTTACACACCCTTTAAGCTCTGTACCCTCTTTATCGAATGCCTCTTTTAAAAGTGGCAGTACATCAGAAGCGATTGCACTATCTACAAGAAGTGTCTCCATCGCATTACATACACCTGGGCGTTGCACCTTTGCATTGATAGCAATTTTGATAGCATCATCTATCTTTGCATCTTTGTCTATGTAAGTATGGCATTGTCCTTTGTCGTGTTTGACAACACTCACCGTCGCGTTTTCACTTACATGCTTGATAAGCCCTGCTCCACCACGAGGGATGATAAGGTCTACATACTTGTCCATTTTTATAAGTTTGTTCACACCCTCACGAGAAGAGTCTGGTATAAGTGAGATAAGAGACTCTGGAAGCTCGTTGCGTTTAAGTACTGCTTGGAGTACTTTTGCTATCGCTTTATTTGAGTTTTCAGCCTCTTTTCCACCTTTTAAGACACAAACATTTGAGGATTTAAAACAGAGTGCTGCTGTATCACTTGTTACATTTGGGCGTGACTCATAGATGATACCTATCACACCAATAGGGATACTCACTTTCTCTATCTTCAGTCCATCTTCTGTTACCCAACCATCTAAAACGCGACCAACAGGCTCTTTAAGTGCAGCAATCTCTTCAATCGCTACAGCCATAGCATCGATGCGACCCTCATCTAAAAAAAGTCTGTCCATAAGTGCTGACGTAAGATTGTTTTTCTTTCCATCTGCCATATCTAAAGCATTTGCTTCGATAAGATCCATGGTATTAGCACGAAGTGCCTCTGCCATCTCTTTTAAAATTCTATTCTTTTCACTGCCACTTAGAGCATTAAGTACTCTAGCAGCAGATTTTGCTTCACTTAAAAATTGTTCCATATTTTCTTCCAACTCACTAATTTTTTATTAATGCTATAATATCATAAAAAATTGAGGACTTTTATGAAAATTATAACTTTTATTGGAAATGGTAATATGGCACTGAGTATCGCAAAAGGACTCAAAGAAAATTATGCGATTGAAGTGGTTGGGCGCTCTTTAGAAAAACTTGAACTCTTTGAAAAAGAATTAGGTATCTCAATCAACAAATACCTTCTAGATAGCTTCGATATAACAGACAAAACACTTATGCTTTGTGTCAAGCCAGCCAATGTGGAAGAGGTCTCACAAAAACTTCAAGGGAAAGCTCGTGTACTTTACTCTGTTCTTGCTGGAACAAGTTTAGAAAAATTAAAAAACAATTTCAACACTGATGCAGTTGTACGAACTATGCCAAATCTTGCTGCCTCTGTAGGTGCTTCTATGACAACACTAACAGGTGATACCATCTTTAAAAATGAAGCTCAAGAACTTCTAGGTGCTATTGGTAGTACTCGTTGGCTTGGTAGTGAAAAAGAGATAGATATCGCTACTGCTTTAGCGGGAAGTGGTCCAGCATATCTCGCACTTATGGCAGAAGCTCTCGCTGATGGTGCAGTCAAACAAGGTCTTAAACGCGATGATGCTATGGCGATTATGCGTGGACTCTTTGGTGGTTTTGGAGAACTTATCCAAGATATACACCCAGCACTGCTTAAAGATGGGGTGATGAGTCCAGGGGGTACAACTGCAGCAGGTTATGGAGCCTTAGAAGATGGTAATGTAAGAAGTGCTTGTATGATGGCTATCGAGAAAGCCTATAAAAAAGCACAAGAGCTTTAATATAAGATTTTGTGATGACTAAGTGATGATACTATGCTAAAATACTTCATCACTTTTTAGGAAATTTTACAATGAATAAAACACTTTTACTTTTACCCCTACTTCTCAACTCTTTACTTGCAAAAGACACTTCAGAGTACTGCTCAAATCCAGCTAAATACATCGTCCAAGACAAGGCTCAAAAATCTACCTATAAAAACTGTAAACGCGATGGTATGACATGGTGGTTTCGAGATAATGGTGACATAAAATCAAAGGTCAATTTTAAAGATGGCAAAGAGAATGGTCTTTACACATCATACTACGATAATGGGACAAAAAAACTTATTGTGAACTATGTCAATGGACAAAAAGATGGAATCCAAAAAGTCTTTTACGATAACGGTGTGTTAGGTTCACAAGTTAATTATGTGATGGGAAGACGTGAAGGTATTATGAGAGACTGGGATATAGAGGGATACAAATCTGCCGAGGTATTTTACAAACACAACTATAAAGTGGGTCTTAAAAAGTATTTTGACCATAGTGGTAATGTAGTGAGAACTGAAACATATAAAATGGACAGAAATCCTGTGATGCAAAAACTTCTTAAAGATAAACGCAAGGAGATCTATGTAGATCTTTCCAAGTATGGTCTTGTTCCAAAAGATGCACCAAAAGAGCAAAGACTTAGATAACAATGATAAAAAACTTTTTACTTCTTGCTCTTTTTACTTATGCTTTATTTGCACAGGAGTATCCAAGTTTTACCCCTCAGGAGTTAAGAAGTATTGATCACTCAGATAAGATTGCTAAAAATCGTATCTTAGATTATGAAAAACAAATAAAAATCTGCTCCTCTCTTCCAAGAAAAAAGCAACTCCAAAAGATAAACTTTTATCTTAATACTCTCCTCCCTCAATATGATGCTATCATCAATAAAAAAGAGGATAACTGGGCAACACCAAAAGAGTTTTTAAGAGTTGGTTATGGAGATTGTGAAGATTATGTACTTATCAAATACTACACCCTTATCCGCTTAGGATTTGATGAGAAAAAGCTTTTTATAACAGTGGTTAAAGAGAAGTTTTATGGGGGCTATCATATGGTGCTGAGTTATTTTAAGTTCAAAGGGAAATCTCCCCTTGTTTTAGATAACCTAAGCTTTAAAATTCTACCAATGAGTAAACGCAGTGACTTAGAAGCTCAATACTACATAAACTCTACAGGGGTTTACAAACTCTTAGAAAACAACAAACTACATAAAATTGCAGACAAGTATAAAGAGTTTGAAGAACTTCAGAAAAAAGTGAGTAAAAACAACTAAAGAAGTTCTAAAATTTTCCCTACAATTTCTGATGGATTTTCAGCCTGATAGATAGGACGACCCACTACGATAAAATCAACACCCTGCTCTTTCGCAAATGCAACATCAGCTACACGTTTTTGATCTCCAGCATCCTCACCAAATGGGCGAATACCTGGAGTAAGTGTCATAAAAGAAGTAGAAGTGATCTTTTTAATAGATGCAGACTCAAAAGCAGAACACACGACACCATCAAGACCTGAGTCCATAGCATCTTTTGCAAACTGATCTGCCTTTGCTGCAATACCACTTTCATATACAGAAGCAAACTCATCTTCACTAAATGAAGTTAAAGCAGTTACAGCTAAAACAATAGGTCTCTTTTCAAACTTCTCTAAGCGCTCCATCACTGTACTCATAGCACGTTTGCCTGCACTTGCATGCACATTAAACATATCGACACCAAGCCCCATAATTGACTCAGCAGCATCTGCCATAGTATTTGGAATGTCATAAAGTTTTAAATCTAAAAATATTTTAAAGTCGGGGTTTATTTTTTTGATAGCTTTGAGGAACTCTTCCCCATCACGAATGTAGGTACGAAGTCCAACTTTGAGCCAGACATCGTGATTTTTAATTTTTTCTATAAGAGCTAAATTCTCTTCTTTTGTAGGTAAATCCAGGGCAACACATAATTCCATAAGTACTCTTTGTTTTGTAGTTATGAAATTATAGCGTTTCTTCTCTTTAACCCTTTACCATCGCTTCAATTTTGGCAACAACAGAAGGATCTTCTAAAGTTGAGATATCTTGAGTGATAACTTCACCTTTGGCAATAGAGCGTAAAATACGACGCATAATTTTACCAGAGCGTGTTTTTGGAAGTCCTGGTGCAAAAACCATGTCATCACAAATTGCGATATTCCCTATCTCTTTTTTAATAATGTCATTGATAGCTTTTACCTCTGCAACCTCATCAGCTACACCATCATCAGATTTAAGAACGATATATGCAAAAATACCCTCACCCTTAAGCTCATGTGGTTTACCAACAACAGCAACCTCAGCTACATTTGAGTGCTTCTTAATAGCTGCTTCAACTTCAGCAGTACCCATACGGTGACCACTTACATTGATAACATCATCAGTACGACCAGTGATGGTAATGTAACCATCTTCATCGTAACGTGCACCATCACCTGTAAAATAAACAGCCTTGCCATCTTTTTTCACATCACCAAAGTATGATTTTTTATAGCGCTCTTCATCACCCCAAACGCCACGAATCTGTGCTGGCCAAGGTTTAGTGATACACATATAACCAGTCTCACCAACATCCATCTTCTCACCAGTAATAGGATCCAAAATCTCTGCCATAATTCCAGGAAGTGGAAGCGTCGCACACCCTGCTTTAATAGGAGTTGCACCTGGAAGTGGAGAAACTATATGCCCACCAGTTTCAGTCTGCCAATAAGTATCTACGATAGCACACTTAGAGTTACCAACCTCTTCGTAGTACCATTTCCAAGCAGGTGGATCGATAGGCTCACCAACTGTTCCAAGAACTTTAAGACTTGAAAGATCATATTTTTTAGGCTCATCTTCACCCATTTTGTGTAAAACACGAATAGCTGTAGGAGCTGTGTAGAACTGGTTAATTCTATGGTTTTCAACCATTGCCCAAGGACGACCAGCATCAGGATGAGTAATAACACCCTCAAACATTACAGTCGTTGCACCCATAGCAAGTGGACCATATACTATGTAAGTATGCCCAGTAATCCAACCAACATCAGCAGTACACCAGTAAGTATCGTTCTCTTTAACATCAAATACCCACTCCATAGTCATTTGAGCCCATAAAATATACCCAGCAGAATTATGTTGAACTCCTTTTGGTTTACCAGTAGAACCTGAAGTATAAAGTAAGAAAAGTGGATCTTCACTATCCATTGGCTCAGCTTCACATTTTGATGATTTATTTTTAATAAGTTCATTATAAGAGTAGTCACGACCTGCTTTCCAAGTCACATCTTCATTATTACGCTCAACAACAAGTACTTTCTCAACTGGAGTTGGTCCTTCAAGTGCAGTATCTACTACTGGTTTTAGCATATATGGTTTTGTTTTACGGAAAGCTCCATCAGCAGTGATCACTACCTTAGCCTCAGCATCTTCAATTCTATCTTTAAGTGCTTCAGCAGAAAAACCACCAAATACTATAGAGTGAATAGCACCAATACGAGCACAAGCAAGCATCGCATAAGCAGCTTCAGGGATCATAGGCATATAGATAACAACACGGTCACCCTTTTGTACTCCAAAGTCCTCTTTTAAAAGATTGGCAAAACGGTTTACATTTTTATAAAGGTCTAGGTATGTAATAGTTTGAACATCTCCACGGTCACCTTCAAAGATGATAGCCGCTTTATTTTTACGAGTATCTAAATGACGGTCTATACATTGTGATGCAACATTAAGTTTACCACCATCAAACCATTTTACAAATGGAGCTTGAGACTCATCTAATACATTCGTAAATGGTTCGATCCAGTCAATCTTCTCTTTTGCATAATCTCCCCAAAAACCTTCATAGTTTTCAGTAGCTTTTTGCATAAGAGCATTGTACTCATCCATACTACCAATATTGGCATTTTTAGCGAACTCTGGGTTTGGTTGAAAAATTTGTTTTTCTGACATTGTTTATGTCCTTATAGTTGTAATTAATTATCGAAAATTATATCTCAGGAAAATTCATCTTTCCTTTAAGATATAGTTCTGTTTTTTTTTAAAGTTTATTTAAGTTGAACTTTTTTCTTCCCCTTACTATATTTAAAAAATTTAACTATAATTGCGAAAAATTAAAATAAGGCTATATTATTATGTTTGGAAGAGCAAAACTTAAAGACTATAACATTAGTGCAGAAGAGTCACTAAAACAACAATGGGCAAAATTTGATACAGCAAAAGGGATTATTTGGGTAAAACTTTTTCCAGATGAAGCACCAAATACAGTAGCAAACTTTGCACATTTAGCAAATACAGGTTTTTATGACAACCTTAGTTTTCACCGTGTAATTCCAGGTTTCATGGCTCAAGGTGGATGTCCTCAAGGTACAGGTACTGGTGGACCAGACTGGGCTATTGCATGTGAAACAGAGTCAAACACTTCTGTTCACCGTCCAGGTACACTCTCTATGGCTCATGCAGGACCAAATACAGGTGGAAGCCAGTTCTTTATCTGTTTTGTAGATTGTCCTCACCTTGATGGCGTTCATACAGTTTTTGGTGCTATTGAAGAGGATGATGAAGAGAGTTTTAAAGTACTTCAACAAATCCAAGGTCAAGATACTATCAACTCTATTAAAGTTTTAGAGTCAAGAGACTAAATGTTAGTCCATATCTGCTGCTCGGTTGACAGCCACTTTTTTCTCGAAAAATTGCAAGCAGATTTTCCGCAGGAGAAGCTTACTGGCTTCTTCTACGATCCAAATATCCACCCCTATTCAGAATACCAACTCCGATTACTTGATGTAGAGCGCAGCTGTAAAAAGCTCGGTATTGATTTAATTGAAGGTGAATACGATTATGAAAACTGGCTTCAAGCTGTCCGTGGTTTAGAAAATGAACCCGAAAAAGGCAAACGCTGTGAAGTTTGTTTTGATAAGCGTTTTATAACATCTGCAAAAAAAGCCCTAGAGATAGGGGAAGATAAAATCACCACAACCCTTTTAGTAAGCCCTTTAAAATCTCAAGAACAACTCAAACGTGTTGGCGATGAGTTTTATGCAAAACATGGAGTTGAGTTTATAGCAGTTGACTACAGAAGTGGTGGTGGTACACAAGACCAAAGCCGTGTCACAAAAGAGGAACAACTTTACCGTCAAGATTATTGTGGCTGTATCTTTGGACTTACTATGCAAAGAGAACAACAAGAGAGACTTATGGATGAGATGTTTAGCCCAATATCAGGGCAAATACTTCCAGCTTCCATAGAGGAGAGACTTGCACTTTATACTCGCCGTAATGCACTTGAAGATGAAGGAAAAAAATATAAAATCATCAAACAAAAGTTTCTAAATTATCGTCAATTTTCTTGTAAGCTTATTGAAGGTAAAAAAGAGCTTATCCCAGCTTATGCCCTCTCCTACTCTACACTTCCTCGTAAACGTGCCCAAGGTCGTATAGAGTTTTCTGTAGATGCTCTGCACTATCTTAACCGTGAAGAGGTCAAGTTTATAACCCTTCAAAAGTTCAATACTCTAGCACAAACTCAATACCAAAACATCAAAGAACTAATATTTTCACCCCCTAGTTTTGAGAAAGAACTACAACTTCGACAAAAGCTTTTAGAGACTCCTTATGATCTTACACCACTCATAGTTGTTGAGAAAATAAGTGAGAAAAAATTAACACTCCAACTTGATGCAAAAACATACGAAGATGTAAAAGAAAAACTAATCGTTATCTAATGGTTTTTTTGCTAAAATGTCTAAAAAATTTATGCAAGGCTTTTACTTATGACTATGGATGTTATGGAAATTCAAGAAATTATCCCCCACAGATACCCTTTTTTACTACTTGACCGTGTGACAGATATTACACCAAATGAGGCACTTATTGGCTATAAAAATGTAACTATTGGTGATCAAATTTTTCAAGGACACTTTCCAGGACACCCTATCTACCCTGGTGTTATGATACTTGAAGGTATGGCACAAGCTGGTGGAATTTTGGCATTTAAAAGTATGGATATGACAAAAGAGGAAGCAGCAAATAAAGTTGTTTACTTTATGAGTATCGATAAAGCAAAATTTCGTGCTCCTGTAAAACCGGGTGACAAACTTGAGTACCGCATCACTGTTATCAAACAAAAAGGTGCTATTTGGATGCTTGATGGAAAAGCTTATGTTGATGATACTTTAGTATCTCAAGCAGAACTCAAAGCAATGATTGTAGATAAGTAAGATGTCTAAAATATCTCCACTTGCTGTCATTGAAGATGGTGCGACTATTGGTGAAAATGTTGAAATTGCTCCTTTTTGTTTTATCTCAAGTGAAGCAGTTATCGGTGATGGCACAACTATCGCCCAAAACTCTTGTATCTATGGAAAAACAACTATAGGGAAAAATAACAAGATATTTTCCCATGCTGTTATTGGAAGTATTCCTCAAGATTTAAAATTTAATGGTGAAGATGTTGAGCTAATTATTGGTGATAACAACACTATTAGAGAATTTACACTTTTTAACCCTGGAACAAAAGGTGGTGGTAGTAAGACTATTGTTGGAAACCACAACCTTTTTATGGGTTATGTACATCTTGGTCATGATGTTATCATAGGTAACCATTGTATCTTAGCCAATGCGGCAACACTTGCAGGACATGTAGAACTTGGTGATTATGTTGTCATTGGTGGAATGACACCTATCCATCAATTTATCCATATAGGTGACTATGCTATGGTTGGTGGTGCGAGTGCTCTTGCACAAGATGTACCACCATTTTGTATGGCTGAAGGTAATCGTGCAAATCTAAGAGGATTAAATCTTACGGGACTTCGTCGCCACTTAGAACGCGATGATATCAATGCACTTAAATCTGCATACAGAGAACTTTTTGAATCTGGAAAACCTCTTAAAGATACAGCAAGTGAACTACTAGAGAGTACAAATAATCACTATGTTACAGACTTATGTAACTTCGTGATTAAAACAAAACGCGGTATTCCGTTTGAAAGGAAAAATATATGATACATAGACATTGTAGCTTTTGTGATGCAAGTGAGAGTGAAGAAAATCCACTCATTGCAGGCAATGGCGTTTATATCTGTAAAAACTGTGTTGTTTCTGCATATAAAATTATGTTTGGTGATGAAAATGGTGCAACAAAAGAGGAAAGTTCTGAACTTTTAACTGCTGTTGATAAACTGATGACACCTAAAGAGTTAGATAAATTTTTAGGTGATTATATCATCGGTCAAGAGAGAGCAAGAAAGCTTTTAAGTGTTGCTGTATACAACCACTATAAACGTATCTTTAAAACACATAATGTAAAAGATGATGATACAGAGATTGCAAAATCAAATGTACTGCTTATCGGTCCAACAGGCTCAGGTAAAACACTTATGGCACAGACTATTGCTCGTGTTTTAAATGTTCCTATCGCTATTGCAGATGCGACAAGCCTTACAGAAGCTGGTTATGTTGGTGAAGATGTTGAAAATATCTTAACAAAACTGATCCAAGCAGCAGATGGTGATGTGGAGCGTGCACAACAAGGGATCGTATTTATTGATGAAGTAGATAAAGTCTCACGTATGAGTGAAAACCGCTCTATCACTCGTGATGTAAGTGGTGAAGGTGTGCAACAAGCTCTTCTTAAAATTGTTGAGGGTGCAGATGTAAATATTCCACCAAAAGGTGGACGTAAACACCCTAACCAAGAGTTTACTACTATCAATACAACAAACATATTATTTATCTGTGGTGGTGCATTTGATGGTCTTGAAGAGATTTTAAAACGCAAACAAGGGGACAATGTCCTTGGATTTGGTCACGATAAAAAAACAAAAGATGAGCAAAAACCAACTTTTGATATGGTAGAACCTGATGATTTAGTCTCTTATGGTCTTATCCCTGAGTTAGTTGGACGTTTACCTATTATTGCTTCATTAAATGAGATTAGTGAAGAGGATATGGTTCGCATCTTAACAGAGCCTAAAAACTCTCTGATTAAACAGTACCAAAAACTTTTTAGTATTGATGATGTTGAACTTAACTTTGAAGAGGATGCTCTTCGTGCTATTGCTGCAAAATCACTTAAACGTAAAACTGGAGCTCGTGGACTTCGTGCTATTTTAGAAGAAAATATGATAGACATCATGTACGAACTTCCCGAATATGCAGGCTATGAAGTGCTTATCACAAAAGAAGTTATAGAAGATGGTGAAACACCTGTTTACATCAAAAAAACAACAAAAAAAACAGCATAAGGGCAAAAAAGTATGATTTTTAACAAACTTGTAGGTCTATTTTCAAATGACCTCTCCATAGATTTAGGAACAGCAAACACTATTGTTATCGCAAAAGGGCGTGGTATTATCATCAACGAACCTTCTGTTGTTGCTGTAAAAACTGAAAAATATGGTCAACAACGTGTTCTTGCTGTTGGGCATGAAGCAAAAGAGATGGTGGGAAAAACACCAGGAAATATCAAAGCTATTCGCCCAATGCGTGATGGTGTTATTGCTGACTTTGATATGACAGAGAAAATGATTAGAAAGTTCATTGAGAAAGCTCATGGACGTTCGTCTCTTATCTCTCCACGTATCATCATCTGTGTTCCTTATGGTCTTACTCAAGTTGAGCGTAAAGCTGTTCGTGAATCAGCTCTAAGTGCTGGTGCACGTGAAGTATTTCTTATCGAAGAGCCTATGGCTGCTGCTATTGGTGCAGGTGTAGATATACGTGAACCTCAAGGGCATTTAGTTGTAGATATTGGTGGTGGTACTACTGAGATCGGTGTTGTTTCACTCGGTGGTCTTGTACTTTCTAAGTCTATCCGTACAGCGGGAGATAAGATTGACCAAGGTATTGTGAACTTCATTAGAAAAAAATACAACCTTTTAGTGGGTGAGCGTGTTGCAGAAGAGATTAAAATCAACATCGGTACAGCTGTTGTTCTTGATGAAGAACTCTCTATGATCGTCAATGGTCGTGACCAAGTTGAAGGGCTTTTAAGTTCAGTGGAACTTACAAGTGAAGATGCACGTGAAGCGATGAAAGAACCACTTAAAGAGATTGCAGAAGCACTTCGTGATGTACTAGAACAAATGCCACCTGATTTAGCTGGCGATATTGTCAATCACGGTATTATTTTAACAGGGGGTGGAGCACTTATTCGTCAACTTGATAAATACCTCTCAGATCTTGTTAGAATTCCTGTTTTTGTAGCAGATGAGCCACTCTTAGCAGTTGCACGTGGAACTGGCCGTGCACTTGAAGAGATAGATCTACTCCAAGAACTTTTTGAGAATGAATAAGCAACTCTTTAGCTTTTTCACTATACTGATTGCACTTACTACAGGTGCAATCTATTACAATTCTACCATCCAACAACCCTTTATCTCTGCCCTTAACTTCATCAAAATACAATATCATGATAGTGTAGCATTTGTAGAAAACAGTATTGATAAACATTTTTTTCAAGCACAAGAGATAACAGAGCTTAAAGAAAAACTTCACAAATTTGAGAACAACCATCTTGTGATGCAACAACTTGCTTCTGAGATACACGATCTTTATAAAGAAAACAACTCCTCTCTAAAAACAGATCCTCAAGTGGAACTTGTTCGGGCAATTTCGTATGAAAGATTTGGTGATCTTAACAGAGTTTGGATGGATATTCCCGATTATAACAGTTCAAAAATCTATGGTCTTACTCATAAAGAGCTTGTAGCAGGGATAGTTATCAATCAAAATGGAAGAGCCCTTGGTCTTTTAAACTCTGATATCAAAAGCTCCTATGCTGTTTTCATAGGTGATAAACATGCACCGGGAATTGCACATGGAAACAATTCGGAGTACCTTGTGGTTAGATATATACCTGCTTGGTATAGTATTAAAAAAGGGGATGAAGTGATCACTTCAGGACTTGATAACATATTTTTCAAAGGTTTAAAAGTTGGTCGCGTTCTTTCAGTTACAAAGGCTCAAGGCTACCAAAATGCTGTCGTTGAACAGTACTACAAAGCCAATGAACCTGGTTATTTTCATATGATAAGGAGTGTTAGATGAGATTAATACTAAGTTTTTTATTACTTGGGGTAACTCTTTTTGCAGAGGATATCTCAACAAAAAAACAAGATGTTACATTAGGCTTAGGTGCTTATGTGCAAACACAACCCTATAAAGGTGTAGATACCATTCTTCTTCCATCTCCAGTTGTCTTTTTTGATAATGGCCTCTTTTATATGAGATGGTCTCGTGGTGGCGTTTATTTTTATGGAGAGAAAGGAAGTGATTATGCTTGGGGCTTCTCTTTAACTGCACAGCCTCGCGTTTATGGGTATAAGCCAACAGATTCTCCCTATTTAGCAACACTTAAAGAGAAAAAAAATACTCTTGAGGGTGGTCTTGCATTTAGTGCTACAAAAAACGATGCTTACATAGAGATTATGTTGCTTACTGATGTTTTAGATAGATACCAATCGTGGTTAGTAAAAACAGAATTTGGAGACAAATATACCCTTGGAAATTTTAGTTTTTACCCTAGTATAATTATGAGTTATCAGTCACACGATTTTATGAATTATTACTATGGTGTTAAAGCAAATGAGACAAATAATGCCTTAGGCATCTACTCTTACAATGCTGGTGCTGGAGTACAGATAGGTGCACAAACATACATTAAGTACCCTTTTACTAAAGAGCTTGCAGCACTAGTAAACCTTCGTGTTGATATGCTTCCAAATAGTGCGAGCAACTCCCCTATTGTAGAACAAAATCACATCTATTCAGGTCTGGCTTCTCTTATCTATACATTTGAGTACTAAAACTCATCAAATTTTAAGTGCCTTTTAGCTATAATCTCTAAATTTTTAAGACATTATTCTAAAAGGTAAAAAATGCCAAAACGCACCGACATAAAAACTATTTTACTTATAGGTTCTGGTCCGATTATTATCGGACAAGCCTGTGAATTTGACTACTCAGGAACACAAGCTGTTAAAACACTCAAAGAGCTTGGTTACCGTGTAATCCTCATCAATTCAAACCCTGCTACTATTATGACTGACCCAGAATTTGCAGATAGAACATACATCGAACCTATCAAAGAAGATGTTATTGCTCGCATTATTCAAGAGGAAAATGTTGATGCAGTACTTCCAACTATGGGTGGACAAACTGCTCTTAATGTTGCAATGAGTATGCATGAGAAAGGGATGCTAGAGGGTATAGAATTTTTAGGTGCAGATCCTCAAGCGATTAACAAAGGGGAAGATAGACATCTTTTTAACGAAGCGATGATTAAAATTGGTATGGATTTACCAAAAAGTCGTAATGCATACAGCGTTGAAGAGGCTATAGAAGTTGTAAAAGAGATAGGTTTCCCAGTTATTTCACGTGCTTCATTCACCCTTGCTGGTGGAGGAAGTGGTGTTGCTTACAATATGGAAGAGTTCAAAAAACTCGCACAAGAAGGTATCTCTG
>JAMORK010000033.1 GCA_027063645.1 Sulfurimonas sp. | reverse complement strand
GCAAGATAAAAAATACTAGAGAGATTCTCTTTAAGTTCACTTCTTGATAAGCCCAAGACATCTGGTATCAGAATTATAGGAAGCATTAGGTACATAATGTTTTCAAAATTATCACCTAAAATGGACAAATCTAAAAAATAGTTCGCTATATAAGAGAGAATGATGACAACAAGCACAAAAGGGATTTTTGTGCTATCTTCTATGAATTTTGATATAAGGATTAAGAGTAAAATAACTAAAAATATTTCTAACATTCGATTGGAATCCTTAATTTTCTAGTAACAACTCTTTTTTGTTTTGCCATATTTTTTCTTATTTATTACAACGAAGAATTTCCGTATTTTTCATTTTCTCTAATCGTTTAAGTACTTCATCGAGTTCACTCATAGCATCATCATACTTCTCTTGTATTTTTACCTTTTCCTCTTGCACTTTTGCAATCTGAGCATCTAGTTCTTGCATAGGAATAACACATTCTCTAGCCATCCCCTCCTCTTTTTCTAACATCCAGTCTATAATACTTTTCATAAAATGATTCATTTTCTTCCTTTAATTTCGTTTTTCTTTAAGATAATACAGCATAGTTAGCTGTGTAAAATATGGTGCAAAAACATTTAAAATTGGTATAAAATTAAATAATGAGCCAATAAATGTAATAGCCCAAAGGCCCTTTTTATACTCTTCTAATTTCTCTTTATCTATCTTTCCAAATACAAATGCTGCAACATCATAAGAGAGTGTATCTTTCATAAGCCACATCCATAATGTAACTAAGATTATAAAATTCAGCACAGGTATAAAAAGTAAAGGGAAAGAGACTACAGATATAAGAATAAATACTGAAGTATCTTTGAGTGTTTGTTTTAAGTTTTTATACTCATGCTCCTCATACATCAAGTCATATGGAAATTCACTCTTTTTTATCTCTTGTAAAAATTTAACAGAAAAAGCACTAGCAACAAAAATTAAACTCACTATGATTCCTGTATAAATAACATAGAAACTTATGAGATAAGATAAACTTTTTTCAACTGTTTCAAAAGGGAGCCATGTAAAAATTTTTAATAATTGAGCATAAATAGTACTACCATTAAAAAACCATATAATTCCCCAGAACAAAGCACTCGCTAAACCAATAGAAATTGAACTTGATGCAAATTTACTTGTGTTATTTTCATTCGCTAAAACAGTACCAACAAATGTAAATACAAGAGCAAATGTTACAAGTACAAGTTGCAACCATAAAAAGGCTGAAACCATCCATGCACCATTAGAGCGTACCATAGTAAATGGAATAAAATCTAGCATTGCACCACTCATAGAACTAAGTGAATCAAAAAAAACTAGACCCAATAAAACCCATACAATACTTATTATAATACCACTTAATACTGCAAATTTTATGACATCTTTTTTTAATATTTCACTAAAGCCAAAAACAACTGCATCTAAAAAATCTTGCATCTTCTCTCCTTTAAATCCATCTCTCAATTTTCAACAATGTTTCTACAAAAGGATTTGAGAGCTTCTCTAGCATTATATCTCCCATCATCTTTTTTGCAAGCATAACAAATGCTTCACTTATTGTTGGATGTGGATGAATGGTATCTATTAGTTCCTTAAGTGTTAATTTTTGAGCTACAATTAAAGCTGCTTCACCCCCTAAAGTATTTGCCTCTTCATGGAAAATAGAGACACCAACAATAGATAAAGATTTTTTCTCTACTATAAATTTCAGGTAACCAAAGTCTTCATTTTCTATTTGTGATTTTGCTTCACTACTAAACTCAAACTTATCGACAATAACTTCTAAATCATCTTTTTGAGCCTCAACTTCAGATATACCTGCACTAGCAAAATTTGGCATACTAAAAAGTACCCAAGAATTTTTAGAAAAATCTGGTTTAAAAAAGTTATGCTCTAAAAAAAGATTTTGGGCAATGCTATGCGCTGCATATTGAGCTGTATGTGCAAACTTTGGAAAGTTCTCCACTACATCTCCACTTGCAAAAATATTTTTATTTGTAGTTTGAAGTGCCTCTGTTGTACTTATCCCTTTCGTACTAAACGCCACATCAGCATTTTGTAACTCTAGTTTTTCAACATTAGCTCTGCGACCTATAGCACTAAGAATTTTCTCACATACTAGAGTTTTCTTTTGAGACTCTTGTGTGTAAGTTATCTCTAAATCACCCTCTTTATGATTTACAGCTTCAACACTTGCATTGAGTAAAAGATTAATATTAGGATGCTTTTGAAATTTTTCCAAAAGATACTCTGATGCTTCTAAATCTATATTTTTTAGAATTGTACTACCTCGTACAAAAAGATTTATACTCACACCCAATTCTGCTAAAATTTGTGTAAATTCTATGGCAATTGCACCACTTCCTATAATACTTAAGCTCTTTGGTAATTCCATATCTTTAAAAAACTTATCGTTTGTCATCACTTCGGCTACACCATCACCTTTGTAACTGGCAATATTTGCTTTTGAACCTGTAGCAATAAGAGCTTTTTCAAATGCTATTACTTCAAAACTACCATCTTCAAAAAGAACACGAAGAGTTGATGGCGTTTCAAAATGGGCAAAACCTTTTATGATCTCAATATTACCAAGACCACAAGCAAGTTCTTTAGCTGCATTAGTACGTTTTGCCAATATCTCTTCTTTACGTTGTTTTACCTTTTCCCAAGCAAGTTTATAATGCTTACTTTCTAGTGATACACCAAACTCTTCTAAGTTCTTAATCTCTTTTATATGTTTCGCACTCGCCTGCATAATTTTAGAGGGTATACAACCTTGAAAGAGACATTCCCCACCAAGTTCTCCCAATAGATCTATAAGGGCTATACTTTTTTGATGATTTAATTTTGCATATTCTATTGCAACAGGTGTCCCTGCAGGACCTGCTCCTAGCACTACTAAATCATACTTACTTTGTTTGCTATTCATAATATTTCTCCAAATATATTAATTAACTAACTATTGAATTAATTATAGCATAATAGACTTAATTAAAAAAACAGCCGGAAGCTCGTAGGATCTCCTTAATAGAAATCGTTAGCATCTCAACCGCAGAGTTAAAAGTCTACCTTTACCTGTAAGTTTTTTACCACTTCTAAATTCTGCTAAAATCTCATTAAAGTCAAAATCTATATCTTCATTCATTGTCAATCCTTGATATTATTTTATCAGATTGACACGGAACTTTTAACACTCCCACTTCTCGACAGCCACTTTTCATAAATACTAGTAATATCTCTAGTATTCACTCCTTTTAGCTATAATTCCACCAATGAAAAAGAAACCAACATTTAAAGTAGAATCTCCTTACCAACCAGCAGGTGACCAGCCTAAGGCCATAGAAGTTTTAAGTAAAAGTATACTTGATGGGAATCGTTACCAGACACTTGAAGGTGTTACTGGTAGTGGTAAGACACATACTATGGCTAGGGTTATTGAGAATGTGAAGATGCCTACTATCATTATGACTCATAACAAAACTCTCGCAGCTCAACTCTACTCAGAATTTCGTCAATTTTTTCCTAACAATCATGTTGAGTATTTTGTCTCTTACTATGACTACTACCAGCCGGAGGCCTACATACCTCGTCAAGACCTTTTTATAGAGAAAGATTCTGCCATCAATGATGAGCTTGAGCGTCTGCGTTTAAGCTCTACTGCAAACCTACTCTCTTATGATGATGTGATTGTAATTGCTTCGGTTTCTGCAAACTATGGTTTGGGAGATCCTGAGGAGTACCTCAATATGGTACAAGCCATAGAGGTAGGCGATGAGATAAACCAAAAAAAACTTTTACTGCGTTTAGTAGAGATGGGTTACTCACGAAACGACAGCTATTTTGATTCTGGACATATTCGTGTCAATGGAGAGAGTTTAGACATATACCCTCCCTACTTTGAACAAGAAGCGATTCGTATAGAATTCTTTGGAGATGAGATAGAAGCAATTTATACTTTTGACATCATCGATAATAAACGTTTAGAAGATCATAAAAAGTTTACCATCTTCGCAACAAGTCAGTTTAGTGTTCGCCAAGAGAAGATGGCAGTTGCCATTAAACGTATAGAGGAGGAGCTCGATGAGAGACTTGCTTACTTTCAAAAAGAGGGAAAACTCTTAGAGTACCAACGACTCAAACAAAGAGTTGAATTTGACTTAGAGATGCTCCAAACGACTGGAATGTGTAAGGGTGTAGAAAACTACTCGCGTTTACTGACAAATAAGAAGCCAGGAGAAGCACCATTTACCCTTTTGGATTACTTTGCACAAAACAACAAAGACTACCTTGTTATCGTCGATGAGTCTCATGTTTCACTACCTCAATACCGAGGGATGTATGCAGGAGATAGAGCGAGAAAAGAGGTACTTGTAGAGTATGGTTTTCGTCTTCCATCAGCACTCGATAACCGTCCTCTTAAAGCCGATGAGTACATCAACAAAGCTCCCCATTACCTTTTTGTTTCAGCAACACCAGCAGAATATGAGCTAGAGATGTCTGCTGTAAAAGCGGAACAAATCATCCGACCAACTGGACTACTTGACCCTATCATCGAGATAAAACCATCAGATAATCAGGTAGAAGATATCCACGATGAGATTAAAAAAATTACGGTGAATGATGAGAGAGTTCTTATCACTGTTCTTACAAAGAAGATGGCTGAAGCACTTACAAAATACCTTGCAGATTTAGGTATAAAAGTGCAGTATATGCACTCTGACATTGACACCATAGAGCGCAATCAAATCATTCGTGCACTCCGTGTAGGGGAGTTTGATGTACTTATAGGAATTAACTTGCTTCGTGAGGGGCTTGACTTACCAGAGGTGAGTCTAGTTGCCATTTTAGATGCTGATAAAGAGGGATTTTTACGAAGTGAAACGGCACTTATCCAAACCATAGGTCGTGCTGCTCGTAATGAGAAAGGTCGTGTCATCCTTTATGCAAATAGAATTACAGGCTCAATGCAAAGAGCCATAGATACAACAACAACTCGTCGTGAAATTCAAGAGAAGTACAATAAAGAGCATGGTATAACCCCAACAACAACAAAAAGAACTCTCGATGAAAATCTTAAAATAGAAGAGCATGGCGATCTTTACCAAAAACATAAAAAACTTGATAAAATGCCAGCATCTGAAAAAAAAGCAATAGTAAAAGAGCTTATGCTTAAGATGAAAGCAGCAGCAAAAGAGCTCAACTTTGAAGAAGCAGCAAGACTTCGTGATGAAATACAAAAAATAAAACAACTTTAGGACAAACATGGAAGATACTTTTAGCAACTTAGCAACATACGGATATATAGGACTTTTTATCTACTCCCTTGGTGGTGGATTTATAGCACTTATAGGTGCAGGTGTACTCTCTTATATGGGAAAAATGGACTTAGCAACCTCTATGGCTGTTGCATTTACTGCAAATGCCATTGGTGATATTATGCTTGTGTATATGGCACGCTATCAAAAATCTATGATGATGGAGGGGCTTCGTAAACATAGACGTAAACTTGCTCTTTCTCATATACTGATGAAAAAATATGGTTCATGGATTGTACTAATACAAAAATTTGTTTATGGAATTAAAACACTTGTGCCTATCGCCATTGGACTTACAAAATATGATATGAAAAAGTTTATACTCCTTAACATTGCAAGTTCTGTAGTATGGGTTTTAGCCTTTGGACTTGGAAGTTTTTATTTTGGTGCAGTGCTTTCAGAGTTTGCACAAACAGTGAGCAATAAACCATGGATAGCACCGATAATATTAGTAGTTTTAGGTGGAAGTGTTTGGTTATATATGGAAAGAGTTACGAAGAAAAAGTAAAATAGAAAGTGTTAAAAGTTTATCTAGTTCCCAAGCTGGAGTTTGGGAACCAGTGAAGAGAAATCTTTTAAGAGCCTACGATAGGTCCATAAGAAGAAAAATCTGGATTATCCCCACCTTGATATTTTTTATAGTTTTCTATAAACATATCTGCTAATTTATCACGAGTTGCATCAAACTTCTCTTTATCTTCCCATGCATTACGTGGGTTAAGAATCTCTGGTTTAATATCACCAAGAGTCTTAGGTACTTGAAGTCTAAATGTTTTTGTAGTATCAAATTCACTCTCATGAATACTACCATCTAAGATAGCATTGATACAAGCACGTGTATCTTTAATACTCATACGTTTTCCAACACCATAAGCACCACCAGTCCAACCAGTGTTTACAAGGTAAACATTTACATTATGTTTATCAATTTTTTCACCTAAAAGTTTTGCATAAACAGTTGGATGAAGAGGTAAAAAAGCCTCACCAAAACAAGCACTAAATGTAGCAGTAGGCTCAGTGATACCACGTTCAGTTCCAGCAACTTTTGCAGTATAACCACTTAAGAAGTAATACATCGCTTGCTCTTTAGTAAGCTTAGATACAGGAGGAAGTACACCAAAGGCATCTGCAGTTAAGAAGATGATATTTTCAGGATGACCTGCCATCAAATCTTCTTTATGATTTTCTATATGCTCAATTGGGTAAGAAACGCGAGTGTTCTCTGTTTTTGAACCATCTTCGTAATCTACTTCACCCTCACCATACATAACAACATTTTCTAAAAGTGCATTTTTGCGAATAGCATTATAGATCTCTGGTTCACTTTTACCATCAAGATTAATTACTTTTGCATAACATCCACCCTCAAAGTTAAAAACACCATGGTTATCCCAACCATGTTCGTCATCACCAATTAAAGCACGGTGTGGATCAGTAGAAAGTGTAGTTTTACCTGTTCCACTCAGTCCAAAGAAAAGTGCAGTATCACCCTTCTCTCCAACATTTGCAGAACAATGCATAGAAAGTTTACCCTCTAGTGGTAACCAGTAGTTCATCATAGAAAAGATTCCCTTTTTCAACTCACCACCATACCAAGTACCACCAATAATAGCGATATTACGCTCTACATCAAAAAGTACGAATACTTCAGAATGTAAACCATGTTCTTTCCATTTATCATCTACCGCTTTACATGCATTTAAAACAACAAAATCAGATTTAAATACTTCAAGTTCAGCTTCACTTGGACGAATAAACATATTTTTAACAAAATGAGACTGCCATGCGATCTCAGTTACAAAACGGATAGAGCGTTTTGAAGCTGGAGATGAACCACAAAATACATCAGTTACATATAATTCTTTGTTTGAAAGTTGCTCTTGTGCTACCTCTAAAAGTTCATTGAAAACATCTTCAGAAACTTTTTGATTTATGTCACCCCAAGCAATATATTTGTTTGATGGATCGCGATCTACAAAATACTTATCTTTTGGAGAACGCCCAGTAAAAATTCCAGTGTCAACTGCTGTCGCACCTTTTTTTGTAAGTTTTACTTCACCATTGTCTAACTCATGTTTTATTAATTCGTCGTAGCTAAGGTTATGAAAAACCTTCTCTACATTTTTTAAGCCTAACTCTTCTAATTCAGTTAAATTCATAATGTACCTTGTGGTAGTAATAATTGACACTTTAAAGATGTATCCTCTTTTATGCTGAAATTATACTACTTAAATACCTAAATTAAAAGTAAAAATATGATATTTCGTCAATATTTACAAAAGAAAAAGAAGTTTAAAAAAAAGTTTAAAAAAGAAAATTAGTTTAAGAAATATATGATAGAATTTTACTCAAATTTCTGTTCGGGTAGCTCAGGGGTAGAGCACTTCGTTGACATCGAAGTGGTCGGAGGTTCAAATCCTCTCTCGAACACCATCTATACTAAGACTTTCTTCAAAGAATTTGCACACACAACTCCACTACTAAATGCCCATTGAAAATTATAACCACCTAGTTCACCGGTCACATCTACAACTTCACCAATAAAATAGAGATTATCTACCTTTTTACTCATAAGTGTAGTATGTTCAAGCTCTTCTGACACAACACCACCTCGACACACTTCAGCCTTAGAAAATCCAAAATTTCCAGCAGGTGAGAAAGTATAATGGTGTAGTTTTTGCAGTTTATTGTTTTGCTCTTTTGTGAGTTTATTACACTCTATATCTTCAACATTTACAGCTTTTAGTAGCTCTTTTGCAAGTCTTTTGGGCATATCCATGACAGAACTAAGTAATTTTTTTGTCCCTTGTGTGAGCTCTTTTATGGGTGTATTTGGAAGAAAATCTATGCTAATCTCCCCTTTTCTCCAGTAGAGTGAAGCACTTAGTACTGCTGGTCCGCTTATCCCTTTGTGTGCAAAAAGCATCTCCTCTTTTAACAACTTATCCCCTACTTTTATATGAACAAAAGTACTCAAACCACTTAAATCTTTCATCCATGATTGTTCTTGTTGAAGTGTAAGCCCTACAAGTGCAGGTTCAAATAGATTGTAACCAATGCCAAAACTTCGTGCTATCTCTAAGCCTTTTGCACTTGCACCTATCTTTTCATAACTCTTTGCTCCAGTTGCTACTACAACAGCTCTTGCTTGAAGGGTACTCTTATCTGTGAGAACAGAAAACATCTCCCCCTCTTTTGTGACACTTTTTACCTCATGCTCTAACAATAGATCTGCATTTTTCGCATTATATTTTAAAACATCTATAATCTCATCAGCACTATGTTTACAAAAATAATATCTCCCTTTTCTAAGCTCTAGTGGGACTCTATTTCTCTCTAAGAAACGTAGCAGTTTCTCTTTGGAAAATTTGTTAAGTGCATAAGAGACAAGCTCTTTATCTCCATCAAAATGTTCTGTTTTTACATCTACATTTGTGATGTTACATTTACCACCACCAGAAATTTTCATTTTCTTAGCAATTTCGCCATTATGCTCAACAATAGCAACACTTATTTTTTTACTTAAATTCCCTGCACACATCAGAGAACTCGCCCCTGCACCAAGTATTATGAGATCATAGTTTTTCATACTCAAATTATACGATATAATTGCATAAACAATTACATAAAGAAGAGATATGAGCAACAAACTCCACATAGTTTCACTCGGATGTACAAAAAACCTTGTCGATACCGAAGTGATGATGGGAAAACTACAAAATTTTGAACTTACAGACAACAACGAAGAAGCAGATGTTATCATCGTCAATACCTGTGGTTTTATCGATGCAGCAAAAGAGGAATCTTTAAATACCGTGCTTAGTCTTCACGATGCAAGAAAAGAGGATTCAGTTCTAGTTATGGCTGGATGCCTAAGTGAGCGCTACCAAGATGAACTAATGGAACAGATTCCAGAGGTTGATATCTTTACTGGTGTTGGAGATTATGACAAGATAGATGAGCTTTTAGTAGAGAAAAAAAGCCGTTTTTCTGATGAAGTGTATCTTATTGATGGAGCTGAGCGTGTTGTAACGGGCTCAACATATCATGCTTACATTAAACTCTCTGAAGGGTGTAATCAGACTTGTAGTTTTTGTGCTATCCCCTCTTTTAAAGGGAAACTTAACTCTCGCGACTTAGATTCTATTGCTAAAGAGGTTGAGGGTCTTGTAGCCAAAGGGTACTGGGACTTCTCTTTTGTTTCACAAGATAGCTCTTCATATCTTCGTGATCAAAATATTAAAGATGGTCTCTCTCTTTTAATCCAAAGAATTGAACTTATAGAGGGTGTAAAATCTGCTCGTATCCTCTACCTTTACCCATCAACTACATCGATGGCTCTACTGAAAAACATCGCAAAATCAGAGATTTTTCACAACTACTTCGATATGCCTATCCAACACATCAACGATGATATGCTGCGTTTAATGAAACGTGGTTTTGGCAAAGAAAAAACACTTGAACTCCTTAACTTTATGAGAAGCTTACCAAACTCTTTTGTGCGTACAAGCTTCATCGTTGGGCATCCACAAGAAACACAAGAGATGTTCGATGAGATGTGTGAGTTTGCTGAAAGTTTTGGTTTTGATAGAATGAACATCTTCTCATACAGTGATGAAGAAACTACATCTGCTTTTGATATGAAAGATAAAATCTCAGATGAACTCAAGGCTGAGCGTGCTCAAATTTTAGGAGATATTGCAGCAAAAGCAACAAAGAGATCTCTTGAAGCAGAGATTGGCACTAGATGTGAACTTGTTATTGATGGAGAAAGTGATGAGCATGAGTACCTCCTCTCCGCTCGTAAACTTCTTTGGGCTCCAGAGATAGACGGTGAGATTTATGTAAACGACCGTACTGGCGATGAAGAGTTAGAATTTTGTAAGATTTACAAAGCAAAAATCACGGACATTGTTGGAGATATTTTAACTGCAACAGTTGATAATGCTAAAGCATAAAAATCTTCTAAAAAACAAAAAAAATCTTCTAGCCTTCTCGGCTGGTGGAGATTCTACTGCCCTCTTTTTCCTCCTTTTAGAAAAAAGAATCCCTTTCGATATTGCTATTGTTGATTATGGACTTAGAGAGCAAAGTAAAGAAGAAGTTCTTTATGCACAAGAGTTAGCAAACACTTACTCATTACAATGTTATACACTCCAAGCACCAAAAATAGAACAAAATTTTGAAGCACAGGCAAGAAAAATTCGTTACGATTTTTTTGAAGAACTTATCAAAGGGTACTCCTACGAAAATCTACTGACTGCACACCATT
This sequence comes from Sulfurimonas sp., assembly GCA_027063645.1. Lineage (GTDB taxonomy): Bacteria > Campylobacterota > Campylobacteria > Campylobacterales > Sulfurimonadaceae > Sulfurimonas. The sequence continues at coordinate 10,807 of JAMORK010000033.1, read as the reverse complement.
TAGGAGATAGACTTGAATGGATGCTGATGCAGTTTTGCAAAGGTGCCGGTTGTGTGGAGCTTAGCGGAATGCAGAGTGTTGAGAAACGCGACAACTATACACTTATTCGTCCCCTTTTAGCTTCCGACAAAGAAGAACTCATAGAGTACCTCAAATGTAACAAACACCACTATTTTAAAGACGAAAGTAATAGCGATGAAAAATATAAACGAAACTCTTTTAGAAAACATTTCGCACAACCTCTTCTAGCAAAATATAAAGAGGGGATTAAAAAAAGTTTTCAATACCTAGATGAAGATAAAAACACCCTTGCTGAGGAGCTTCCTCTCACAATGCTTAAAGAGTTTGCCTATTTTCAAGCATCTACACAACATAGTAATATTTTAACGATAGATAGATATTTTAAATCTATTGGAAAACTTCTTAGTGCTTCAGAAAGAGAACTTTTAAAAACTCAAAATAGTGTCGTTATTGGGAGAAAATATATAGTACAACAACGAAAAGATTTTATTTTCATTGCTCCATTTGTAGAAGTACCTATGGAGAAAAGGTTTAAAGAGAAGATGCGACTCTTAGAGATAGAGCCAAAACTTCGTGGCTATATCGCTCAAGAGCAAGAGATAGAGGAGTTACTTACTTCTCTTCTGGCTTAGTCTCTTTTAATTGTGTAGTATTTTTATCTTTGTTATTACAGTAAACTTTCATTGTAAAGCTAGAACGAATTAACTCTCCGTCGCGTTTAAAATCTATAGGAAAATTCACTCCTATAATCCAATCACTTTTATTGACTGCATCCAAGAAATTGTAAAAACTTTTAGGGGAAGAGATTTGTGAACTTGTATTTACCTCATAAACTACAAAGTTTTCCTCTAATCCTATCCCTTTGATTTGAGAAAGTTTCAAAGAAGAGAAATAACTACGATGCTGCTTTTCAAATCTGTCAGGGTTAAAGATGGCATCAAAAGCGGTAATAATATGACGATTTTTACTCTCTAATTCTTGAAGTTTCTCCTCTGTTTGTGCATGAAAATCTTGATATTTTCTCAACTCCCGTAGCTCTTTTTTTAATTCCACTCTATCTTCACGATACTGTTTTCCCTTTGGAATAAGAACTGCAAATGAAAACACAAGAACAAATATAAGCAAGAAGATCGAGATGCTCAAAAGATAAATATGTTGACGGGAGATATTAATTTTCATCTTCATCCTCCATATCTAGTAAATTATCTTCTTCATCTATATAATTTGTCGATACAAAGTGTAACCAACCATTTTCAGCAGGATAAAAACTACTGTATGTTTTATGAAAGATAGAACGCAGTGGAGCTTGAAGCATAAAACTGTAAACCTCTTTATTTGGTGTGATCCCGTATAATATAAGTCCATTTTTCATAAGCTTTGCCTCAGAGAGTGTGATCCTTTGTGGTACTAGATCAAATAAATTGGTAATAGAATCTTTTAAAACTGTATTTTGGGTGTAGATCTTTTGAGAGAGTAAGTTTTGTTTTTCTATATAAGATATCTCCTCTTTCATCTGCTCTATCACAGTAGCTAGATTATCGCGTTCTTGGGCATATGCAGCCTTGTCACTCATAAATGTGTAATCTTTATAGAGTAAGAAACCATAAGTTAAAAAGAGCATAACTAGAGTCATACTAAAAAAGCTCACAAGAAGTTTAATCTCCGATGTTATAGCACTCTTTGCTCTAGGTTTTATGTAGGAGTATTTCATAAACCCATCTCCTCTTGTGCAAGAGATGATAGCTCACTGCCTAAATCAACTTTACGTACATAGACAGTTAAGAACATCTCCTCTTCAAGATATTTTTTCAAATCTGCAGAGATACCTACACTATCTGCAATATAGACATTTTCTATAAATTTACTTTCGTATTTTGCATCTTTATAGAAACGATTTATAGCACTCTGTATAAGCGAAAATCTTTGATAGTCCTCATTAAAACCATCACTACTCGCATTCTCTTCTATCTCCTCTTCACTCTCTTGATAGAACTCCTCTTCAACATCTTCTGAAAACTCATCTATATCTTCAAGAGAATCTAGATCTTCAATATCTCCAAAATCATCAACATCATCGACATCATCAATAACATCAATATCTTCAAGATTGATTCCCTCTTCTAGATCTAGATCTATATCATCCTCTATATCATCAAGTAAAAGATCATCATGCTCTTGTGTATTTTCCATATCTAAGTATTCACCAAAGAGGAGTTTAGATTCTTCAAAAACACTCAAACAAACAAAATTTTCTTGAACAAGTACATATAAAGCCATATGAGAACTAATCTTATCTTGAAAAAATTTGCTTAAAATACTAAAAGGGGAAAAGATAAAATCAACTCCTATATCTTTATAGATTTTTTCTATCTCATAAAGATCTGTTTTAGATGTATAGTAAGTCCATAGTTTATCGTGGCATTTATATTCACTATCACTTAGATCGTGATAGCGTGGTAAAAGATTTTTGCTACATGTAGGAATTACTCCCTGTTGTGTAGATATATCTAAAACAGATATATAATAAAATGGAGATTCTGCAGTGTAGTTTTTGATAAATGTAAGCATTGCATCATTGATGTAAGATGTTTCAAAATTCTCTTCAACACTATCGATAACACCTTTTTTTGAGCATATATCTACTTGAAGATTTACAGAGTGTTTATTTATAACAATATTGACAAAAATTTTATTGTATAAAGCTTCAAGAAGTTTGTCTAACACTACTCATCTCCAGATGCAAGGGGATGTGCTTTGTTATAGTTTTGTTGTTTCAATGCACTGCCTAATTTCGTATAAATTTGTGTTGTAGCCATAGAAGAGTGGCCTAACAATTCACTAACATCGACAATTGGTGCGCCACTGTTTAGAAGTGATGTGGCATACGAGTGACGAAGTTGGTGAGGTGTTACTTTCATCCCTACTCTTTTAAAGAGTTTAGTTATGATATATCTTAGACTATTTTCGCTTAATTTTTCGCCATTTTTCTCAAAAAGAAACTTTTTCATAGAAAAATTCTCTAGATATTCCTCTAAAAGTTGCTTTGTGTTCTTTAAAAGAGGAACATCGCGTTGTTTATTACCTTTTCCCAATACTCGTACCCATTCTTGTGAAATATCACTTAGCTTTAAAGAGCTCAGTTCAGAGATACGTAGTCCTAAAGTATAGAGCATAACTACTACAATTTTTTCTTGTAAATCAGCTTTTTCTAAAGCTTCCATAATATTTTCATGGGATATTGGCTTAGGAAGTGTTTTGGCAACCTTTATACTTTCATCCGCGAGTAAGATATAATGTTTTATTTGCATAGTATTTATAAAAGAGACAAAACCTCTTAAAGCACTTAATTTTTTACTGATTGTTTTTGCATTTAAAGAGGCAATTTGTAAGCGATAGGGCATAAGATTCAAAATAATATTTTGATTCTCTTCATAAATTTCTATGTACCTCAATGCCTCTTTGATAGATTCATCATAATTCTTGATAGTTAAGTCTGAATAACCTCGTAACTTTTCTAAAGATTCAAGATAATGAACCCTTAATTTATCTATCGACTTTTTCAAGAAGTTGCTCAAAATTTTTGTAGTAAGTTGCAGCTTCATCTACAAGATCTTTGTCTGTTATGATACTTGGAGCAAGTTTAGGGTATGATTCAACCATAATCTTAGACATTATTTTAATCTTTGCTTTATCTGCATCAGAGATACTCTCAGCTTGTGCTATCTCATTAATCTGTTTCATATACTCTTTGGCTTGATTGATATACTTTACATACTTTAAAGAAGTTTTTGTTTGAGCCATAATTGTAGATGCCATCCTATTGTAAACATCTAAACTAAATGCTTCGTTGGCCAAATTGTAAGCTTCTTCATACTCACCTACTTCAAAATAATACTTCGCTTCTATAGATTTTCTATAAGAAGGATTTACTATAAAATAGATAGCCATGATAGCAAGAATAGTCGCAGCGATAGTGGGAAAAAGTACTTTAGTGCTCATGCTTGAGTAACCCCTCTTTTATAAATGCTCGTGCAGATTCAAGATCCATTTTTGTTAAATCGATCTCTTCTGAAGCATAATAGTTTATTGTACCAAAAGGTTTTGGAATTGTAAACTTATCCCAAGAATTAATTTGCCAGTAAGCACTAGGTTTCACTTCAAGTAAAATCACCTTAGCTTTGGCTTTTTGTGCCATCACTATAACACCATCTGCCACTTCATGACGAGGACCTTTTGGTCCATCAGGAGTAATCCCTATATCATACCCCTCTTTAAGTGTTTTAATCCCTTGAATTAATACACGAGCAGGATTTTTATCTGAAGATCCAGCAAGAGTACCTAAGCCAAAATATTTAATAGTTCTTGAGATCAGTTCTCCATCAAAATGGGGTGATATCAAAACTTTTGCATGGGGAATTTTTCTAAATCTATTATATAAAAATGGAAGCATCAACAACTCACCATGCCAACAGGCAAAGATGATTGGTTCCGCTGAGATTGATTGAGGAACATGAAAGTTTTTTTTATTTGTTAAGTAAAGGAAACGCATCAAAAGGTTTCCTAAAAGTGGAACTAAGACTAAGCCTAAAGAGCGAAGTAGTTTTTTACGCAAGAATTTCGCCTGTTAAAATTGTTCTACCTATGGCAGTTATCTTAACATCTCTAAACTCTCCTAAAAGTTCTTCTGAACCTTTTACTTTAATGACTATATTATTATCACTTCTTCCAGAGACAAAACCATCACGGTTGAGATCTTCAAAGTAAACTCTAAAAGTCTTTCCAAGATGTCCAGCATTTATCTCATCCATAATCTCATTATGAAGAGATTGTAGTCTCGTTAATCGATCAGAACCTATCTCACCATCAACAACATCTTCAAAATGCTCTGCTTCAGTTTCAGGTCTAGGTGAGTATTTAAAAGAGAAAATTTGATCAAATTTTACTTTTTTCATCACATCGAGTGTCTCTTCAAAATCACTATCACTTTCCCCCGGAAATGCCACGATGATATCTGTGGAGATAGTAGCATCAGGAGCCTCTTTACGAAGTTTTTCTACACGATTTAAAAACCATTCTTTTGTGTAACCGCGTTTCATATCTTTAAGTACTTTTGTACTTCCAGATTGTAGAGGCATATGCATAGACTTACAGATTTTTGGGTTATGTGCGAACTCTTCTATAAACTCATCATCCATATGAAAAGGGTGTGGAGAGGTAAAACGGATACGTTCTAAACCTTCTATCTTTGAAAGACGACGAAGTAGTTCTGTAAAGTTTACTTTTTCATGTTCACCTGAGAAACGGCGACCATAATTGTTCACATTTTGTCCAAGTAAAAACACCTCTTTAGCCCCATTATCAACAGCACGTTGTGCCTCTTGAACGATTAAAGCATCAGGGATAGATATCTCCTCCCCTCGCGTTTTAGGAACGATACAAAAAGTACAGGCTTTATCACATCCTATAGAGATGTTAATGTAAGCTTTATAAGGAGATGAACGAAAATCTTTAAAAGCAAATTCACTCTCATCATAGTTAATATCTATCTCAACTGCCTTGTCTTTATGTAAAACTTCTGCAATTTTAGAAACATTACGAGCACCTAAAACAAAGTTTACATAAGGAGCTCGTTTGATGATCTCTTCACCAAGGTGAGATGCAGTACAACCACATACACCTATTTTAGCACCCTCTTTTTTATGTTTGTTAAAGCCACCTAGTTCAGAAAAAAGTTTATGCACTGGGCGTTCTCTTACAGAACAAGTATTTATCAAAATCAAATCAGCATCACGGTAATCTTCTACTGTTTCATACCCCTCTTTTTCATGCAACTCTGCAATCATATGTTCAGAGTCACGAGAGTTCATAGCACAACCGAGTGTTTCGATAAATAACTTTTTACTCATAAACTTCTCTCTAACTCATTATGTGAACTTGGTACATATAGTCATTATCTGACAAACCAAATTTCACTTCACTCATATAAAAACTTTTCCCTTTTGCTTCAAAATAATCTTGAAGTTCAAGTAGATCTTTATGAGAGTTTTCACGGTCAAAGTAAAAAATAACACTATCGTCTTTCTCTACTGCTGCTTCTATCTTCGCTAAATCTACCTTCTTAGGCTTTGTGTCTATATCTGTTCTTGCAAATTTTAAATCCATATTTGTATTCCTTGGTCTATATTAAAAGTATTGCATTATACAAAAAATGTCATAAAAATTGGGTTAAAGATTACTTTAGCACACTTTGTGTATAATTGCATACTTCAAAAAATCCCCCACTATTACTTATTATTGTTAAAAAACGGGGTAGAACTTAAGGAACTATAACCATGGAAAAGATACTAGATATTGCCGAAGCTATCGCACATGAAAAAGGCTTACAACCAGAAAATGTTTTAGAATCACTCAAAACTGCATTTGTACAAACTGCAAAACGGGTAATTGACAGAAACTTTGCTTTTGAAGCACAAGTTGATGAAGAGACAAAAAGCATCAAAGTAGTACAAACGATCACTGTTGTTGCTGATGATGATGAAAGACTACAAGATGAAGAGCTTGCTCCTGCATATATCTCACTCACAGAAGCTAGAGAGTATGATGACCAAGTAGAACTTGATGATCAACTTCAAGTAGAGCACAATCTCGAAGATTATGGGCGTACAGGTGCATCTCAACTCCACCGTGAGATTGAATACCACATACAAAGACTTGTAGAAGATGAACTTTATAACAAATACAAATCAAAAGTAGGTACACTCGTAAGTGGTCGTGTGACTCGTGTTGATTCTAATAATGCTACATATATTGAAGTAGATGAGATTCGTGCTGTTCTCCCTATGAAAAGCCGTATCAAAGGTGAATTTTTCGATGTTGGTGATCATATCAAAGCTGTTGTTCGTCGTGTTAACATGGACAAAGAAAATGGGATCCAAATCGAGCTTTCACGTACATCCCCTAAATTTTTAGAGGCACTTTTAGAGCTAGAGGTTCCTGAGATTGCTGAGGGTACTGTCATCATCGAAAAAGCTGCTCGTATACCTGGTGAGCGTGCTAAAATCGCAATACTAAGTACACACCCTCAAGTGGATGCTGTTGGTGCTACTGTTGGTGTAAAAGGTGTTCGTATCAATGCTGTAAGTGAAGAGCTAATAGGTGAAAACATTGATTGTATCGAGTACACTACTATTCCTGAACTGTTTGTATCTCGTACTATGAGTCCTGCAATTATCTCTCATGTAGAGATTGTTAAAAATGAAGAGGGTGAAAATGAAAAAGCGATCATCACTCTTCCAGGAGATCAAAAATCTAAAGCGATTGGTAAAAGCGGAATCAACATCCGTTTAGCTTCTATGCTTACAGGGATGCAAATCGAACTTCTAGAAACTGATTCAGTAACAAATGAAGATGGTGAGATAGAAGCCAAAAAAGATGGTGTTGATGCACTAGAAGCACTCTTCAACTAAGTGTAACCCATTCCCAAGCTTGAGCTTGGGAAAACTATTTGTAATCACACTCAATTAAGAATGAGATATATTCCCAGCATTAACTCCAACATATACAATAGTCCCAATAAAAAATGCTATAGTTGCAATAACTAGTATCTCCATTTTATAACTCCCTTAAACTTTTTATTTTATTTTTTATCTTTTTGTCTATCAAAATAATTGAAACTGTCAATATTATAATCGCCAATAAATCACTTATTATCTTAAGATTTGATGCTGTTTCATAATTATTTATAAGCCAACTTATTAAGCCTATACTTGTAATAACTATAATACTAAGCCAATTAAGTAATTCAACTCTTCTTTAATCTCATCAATCTTTGCCATATGTTCATTATACCATAAGAAATAAAATCAGCCTCTTTGCATATATGGATTTAAGCGTAGTAGGAGTATATCTGCCAACATGTTCCCAAGAAGTGTTAAAAAAGCAGTAATGATAAGAACTCCCATAATGATGGGATAATCGCGGCTCAAAGCTGAGATGTAAAAAAGTTGTCCCATCCCCTCAATACCAAAGATAGACTCCAAAATCACACTCCCCCCTATCAGTCCAGGCAAAGATAAACCAAGCAGTGTAATGATAGGTGGCAAAAGATTTGGTAGTATATAAAAACGCAGTAACTCTTTTTTAGAGAGTCCACGAGAGAGTGCAAAATAGTAATAATCACTTTTAAGGATCTCTAATGTTAAAGAGCGAATATAAATAATCATACTCCCTAAACCTACAAAGATCATAACACCCACAGGAAGCGCTAAATGCCAAGCCATATCTAGATAGTTAGCAAAACCCTCTTTAGCTTCAACAGAGTGAAGTCCAGCAATGGGAAACCACTCTAACTTTAATGCAAAAAATATAATGAAAAGTAGAGCTAGATAAAAAGAGGGCATAGAAAAAGAAACTAAGGAGATTTGACGGATGATATAATCTATTTTTTTCTCGTACGATAAGGCAGATTTCACTCCAAGGTATAAAGAGAGTATAAAAACAGCTATAAGGGCTGTTATGTTCATAACCAATGTAACAGGTAAACGCTTGAGTATCTCAGCACTCACATCTTGACCACTCACAAATGAGATACCAAAGTTGAGTGTAAGGAGATTTTTTACCCAGTCTATATACTGCATACTAAGTGACTTATCTAAGCCATAAACAGCCTTAAGTTTTTCTATAGCTTCTTTTGTCATGTTTGGATTAAGTTCCCCTGCTCCAAAAAATGAGTTTGGTGCTGAGTGAATAGCTAAAAAAGAGATGATTGAGATAAGAAGTAACATAAAAAAGATATAAAATATTTTTGTAAATAGTTGTGTCATAAAAAGATTATAACATAAAAGAGAGTGATTGTTTAAAGAAAAAAAGGGTTAAAAAGATAACTCCCACAAGGGGAGTTAAGTTGTTCGAGTTTAGTCTAGGACTAGAAGTTTACAGTTAAGTAAGCTTGAACACTGTTATAAGCTGAACCTTTAGTAGCACCAGTTTTGATGTTTTGGTCGTTAGCTTTTGTATAGATATATGCTAATGTAGCATTAACAGGACCCATTGTTTTACCAGCAGTTAAAGTTAACTCTTGTAAGTCAGCATCTCCTGCAGTTTTAGATTGATCAGCATCTGTATAGTAAGCACCTAAATCAATTCCAGCAGCTTGAGCTTCAATAGTTACATTCCATGCTTGAGTATCTGCAGCAGTTACATAACCATAGTTCCACCATGCTTCAGTATAAAGTTTAGAATTACCTGTAGAAGTTGCAGTATTGAAACCTACAGAGTGTTTTTTACCTGTATCAGAGTAAGAAACTTTAGCAGTAAGCATATCTTTCATCTCATAACCTAAAGTTAATGCATAAACATCAGAGTCAATATCAGCAGTTAATCCTACAGGATTACCATTGACAACAACACTTTTATTTACATTGATGTAAGAGTATTGAGCACCAGCCATAATACCTTCCATGTTAAGATCAGCTTGTAACCAGTATGCTTCAGCAACACGTGTTACATCATAGTACCATGCTTGAAGAGTTAATGCTTCAACAGAGTTATTGATAATACCAGCTGCATATGCTCCATCAGAACCATAAGTTGTAAAGTCACCATTTTCATTTACAACTGCACCAGCTGCAAGACCAAGTCCAGCTACAGCATTAGTATCAGATTGACCAAATACTTCATTACCATTTCCATTACCAACATAAGCACCAACTAAAGTAGTATCAGGGATGTCTTGGTTGATAACAACAGCAGCTTCAAAAGTATTTTTTTCAATTGACCATGTTTCAGTAAATGCTAATGGAGTATCTAATTCCATACGACCTAATTTAACAGTAGTTTTACCAGCAGAAACAGCTACCCATGCTTCATCAACCCACATAGCATTCTCAACTTTAGCAGCATATGTAGAACCATTTGTTCCTAAGTTTTTAGCAGCATGTGAACCACCCCATACACCAGATACGAAGTTATTTTCTAAACCTAAAGTAGTAAGAGCAGTAATTCCTGCACCAGCACTAATAGAAATAGAATCATTTTTGTATAAATCAGTAGTTACATCTAAACTAACAGCGATATCAGCATTAGAATTATCTTTGTCAAATAAATCTTTATTTTGAGTACCATATGTAGATGTTTGTGTATCTTTAGTACTATAATAAACTTTAGCGTCACCACTAACCTTTGTGTTTTCAATTGCGAATGCACTTGAACCAACTAGTAGCGCTGCTACTAAACTCATTTTTGTAAATTTCATATATATTCTCCTCTATATTTCAATTTGCAAAAGTATAACACACCTTTATAAAACTATTCTTAGAAACACTGTATAAAAATTAGGCAGTTTTATAGTGTATAATATCTCCATGAAAAATATTACAACCCTAACACTAACAATATCTAGCGTAATTCTACTGTCTGCCTGTGGAGGTTCTAATGCACCGACACCTACAAAGAACACTGCTCTTAGCAGTGTTTCACCAACATCAGCAACTAAAGATGGTGGTTTCATGCAACATAGTCTCGATGGTTGGTTAAAGGATGACTGGACACCTACTGTTGAAAAAGATCCAACTATAAGAAAAAAGTATATGAAAGCTGAAAAACAAGAATCAGTTTCAAAAAGTAATACTTTGGAAGGTTCGACAGAAGATTCTGCAAGTTCAATAGAACAAAAAACTACTTATGTTGAAGATAAAGATAGAAATTTTACTCTGCAAGAGTATGTAGATAAAGCAGGTGCCTATATGAAGGCTCATGAAAATGACAAAACAGAGTCCAATGTCCAAAA